>NZ_JBHWCL010000196.1:0-16561 GCF_042735125.1 Kitasatospora sp. NPDC059599
ACGCGCCCGCGCCGCCCGCGCCCGACCTGCTCTGGGAACGGGTACGCGAGCACCTCACCACCGTCCCCGCAGTCGAGCGGGAGCGCCTGCTGCGGGGACGGAGGCGCCCGTGACCCGCTCCGCGGTAGGTCATCTACTCCGTGGCCGCCCGGTCGGCGATGTCGGCGAACTCGTTGCGGATCGACGGCAGCCGCAACAGGCCGCAGGCGGTGTCGATGGCCGTGGTCACGGCCTGCTCGGTATTCGAACGCCGCGTCGCCGGGGTCACGAGCACCGGCACAGGCACCGGCCTCGCCGTCGTCCGCCGGGTCGCCGAACTCCACGACGGCACCGCCCGGCTCTCCCCCGCCCCCCCGGGGGGGCGGCCTGCTCGCCGAACTCCTCCTGCCCTTCACACCACCGGCTGACACGGCCCAGCAAGACGCCGGCCATCTCCGGGAACACCTGCGGAGCCGCAGTGGCTGGCCGGCGTCCCCGGCATGCGGCCGTGGTGTCCGGGCGGGCAGGACGCGCGCTGCCCGCCTCGCCGGCAGCGTCCGGCGCGATACCGCGAGGCCCGGTGACCGCAGGCCTCCGCGCCTGACGTCACGTTCCAGGTCGGGAGCGACGGCACCGGTGAGCGGGGCACAGGGGCTGCTGAGGGGCGGGCCTGCGGTCCGGTCGGCCGTCCGGCGTCGTCAGGGCTGCGGCCTGCGATCTCGTGTCGGGGGCCGGGTTCGCCGGAGTCTGCGCGATCCGGACGGCGGACGGCGCTGCACCGGCGGTGTCACAGCTCCTTGTAGGTGAACTCTGCCATCGGGCCGGCCGGGGACGAGTAGCCGTTCGACAGCACGGTGACGTCGATGGTGTCGGGTTTGCCGATGCCGATGGTCGGGGCGGGCGCGGTGGCGACGATCTCGCTGGGTGCTCCGGTGCGCTTGACCTGGACGGACGGGGACGGGTTGTCGCCGAAGTAGACCTGGGCGTCGGAGGCGAAGTTGACGCCGGTGATGGTGACGGAGTCACCCTTGCGGCCGTTGTCCGGCGCGATGCCGGTGACCATCACCGGGGCGGGGCCGTCGTAGGCGAACTGGGCGAAGGGGACAGCCGGGGAGGTGCCGAGGGTGGTGGTGACGCGGACGGCGACCACGCCGACGCCGGGAGGGGCCGACACGGTGATCGCGGTGCCGTCGCCGGTGACCATCGGGTTCTGGCAAGGGACCGTGCCGAAGTCGACCGCCGTGCCTTCGCCGAAGCCGCTGCCGGCGATGACGAGTACGCTTCCGGCCCCGCCGGCATTGGGGGTGATGGCCCGTACCACCGGGCCGGGCAGCACGTCGGGGGCGCCGAGCAGACCCAGGTAGGTGGAGTTGGCGTGCTGGTAGGCAACCTGCCCCAGGAAGTCCTGGAGCGTCTTCTTGACCATGACCGGGTCGTAGTCGCTGTTGTAGTCCGGGTGCAGCTGGTCGGCATTGCCCGGCTGGGCGTAGACGTGGGGGCCGGGCAGGGCGGCGATCGCCGTGATGACGGCGTCGACGTCGTCGTTCGCCGCCGGGCCGGGCGGGTCGGGGTACCACTTCTTGGCGCTGTCGAGACCGGTCCAGGCCTGCGGCACCAGGTCCCAGGCGTTGTAGTAGCGCTCGTTGGCGACCCAGGTCAGGGAGTCCACGTACGTCGCGAAGTCCTGGCCTCCGGCGGTGGGGGCGGCGAAGGTGTAGAGGCCGAACCGCGGGGTGACGCCCGGCCAGGTCTGCGTCTGGAGGTAGGGCGCGACCATGGTGGCGATGCAGCCGCCCAGGCTGTGACCGATCACGAGGACGGTGGGGTTCGGTGCGGCTCCGGCGAGTGCGCCGGCGAGCGCCCGCACCAGGGTGATGCCCGCCGTGCTCATGGTGACGACCTGGCTGAACGCCTCCATCGCGCCCTTGGAGACGAACACCGGGGCGGAGGGCGAACCGACGGCGGTGAACGGCACCACCGTGCCCACGTCGAGGTCCTCCAGCAGGTCGGTGACGTTGGCGACCGTCCCGCGCAGGACCACGGCGAACGTGTTGGAGGACCGGCTCGCGGCCAGGTACGCCATGTTCGCGTTGTCCGGGCTCAGCCCCAGCCACTGCAGGCTCCAGTCGTTCCCGGTCGCGAGCGAGGACGTGGCCACCTGCTCGTTGATGCCCAGGAAGATCCGGTTCTGCTGCTCCGCCGGTGTCTCGCCCGATGGACGCGGGGTGGCCGCGGTCGCCGCGATCGCGGCCAGTGTCATGGCCACCTGCGGCATGGTTGGTGTGCTCTGTTCCGTCGGCATGCGTACTCCTGGGGGTCGGACCGCCCCACCGGACGGCGAGGCGCACACCATCCCGGTTCCGCCATCCGCACCTGACGATGTATCCGGACACCCGACGTCATCCCACCAGCCGCGCGACCAAGCCGAGCAGCCGCAACAGCCGGCCGGCCGAGCAGCACCCCCGGCGCCCGGACAGGACCGGCGAAGCGGCACCGGCCACACCAGGCCGGCGGTCAGGCAGCCACCGAACGGAACGGACCGGAGCAGGACGAACGGGTGAGACGGGCGGGCGGCAGACGCCGAGCCGGTCCGGACAGCAGCCGGTGCACACGCCAAGGACGACCGAACGCCGGGCCGGCAGACGGCACGGGCGCCTTCGTCCTGGCCGCAGCCGCCCGCTCCGGACC
Organism: Kitasatospora sp. NPDC059599; assembly: GCF_042735125.1. NCBI lineage: Bacteria > Bacillati > Actinomycetota > Actinomycetes > Kitasatosporales > Streptomycetaceae > Kitasatospora > Kitasatospora sp. NPDC059599. The sequence continues at coordinate 2,668 of NZ_JBHWCL010000196.1, forward strand.
GGACCGGACCGGGCGAAGGGCATCGACGACACCCTCCGTTCCTTCGCGGACACCCCGGCCGGCCCGTGACTGCTCGTCGTCCCGGCCCTCGGCCTGTGCTGTTCGGGGTCTTCTCCTTCGTCTCGGTCCCCCGGCGGCGCTTCTGACGGCCAGTGCGCCGGAAGGGCCGGTCCCGGTGTGCAGTCGGCACGACGGACCCGGCGAGCCGCTCGCGGCTGGCCGCCGTTCAGGGACGGTGCACTGAGCCCCCGCGGGCCAGGACCCGCCCCGGACGGCCGTCCGGGCACCGTGGCTCAGGGTCGGCTGCCCCGGGTGTCCGACGGACGGGACGGGCCTGGATCCCGGCGGGCCCGCACGGTGCGTACGATGCTCCGGTGCTGGGGAATCGGGGGAGGGACGTCGCGCTGTGGCGGGCGCGGGCGTTGGTCGTCGCGGTGGCCGTCGCGCTGGTGGCGGTGCACCTGGTGAAAGGGCTGGCGCGCATGTCGGCGGAGCCGGTTGCCGGGCTCGCGGTCACAGCGATCTGCCTCGCACTGGTGGCGTTGCAGCTGCGGCACACCCGGTCCGTTCCGCCGGGGGCCCTCGGGTGGGCGGGCTGGACGGCCGTGGAGTCGGCGATCGGCTTCCTCGCGGTCGGTCCGCTCGGCGTCTCGATCGGCCTGCTCTGCCTGCCGGCGGCCTCGCTGCTGCTGGAGAAGCGCCGACTTGTGCTGCTCCTGTTCGCCGCGGGCGCCGTCCTGGCCGGCGCGGTCCGGCACCTGGACGTCCGCGACACCGTCGACCTGCTGCTGACGGTCACGCTCGGCGGCGTCATCCTGTACGCCGTCACCACGCTCGCGCTGCTGGCGGACCGGGTCCACGCTGCCCGGCTCACCCTGGCGGCCTCGGCGGTCACCGACGAGCGGCTGCGCATCGCGTCGAGCCTGCGCAGCGAGTTGTCCGAGGGGCTGGCACGGATCCACGGCCTGGCCGTCCGGGCGGATCCGTCCGTGCTCGACGAGCTGATCGACAGGGCCCGCACGACACTGTCGGCTGCCCGCGCCACCACCGCCGAGCTGCGCAGCCTCTCACTCGCCCCGGAGGCGGCCAGCGCCCGGGCACTGCTCACCTCCGCGGGCATCGTGGCCGACATCCGCATCGGGCACCGCGAGCCGCTCGGACCGACCGGGACAGTGCTCGCGACCGTGCTGCGCGAGGCGGTCACGGCGGTCGTCCGGGTCGGCGATGCGCGCCGGTGCGAAGTCACCACCGGTGAGCGGACCGGACGGGTGGTCCTGCGCGTGGTCAGCGACGGCGTCCCGACGGCGGCGCTCGGCGCGGACGTCCTGGACGGCCTCGCGGAACGGGTGCACGCCGCCGGCGGTCGGCTGACGGCAGGTCTGGAACCGGACGGGCGCTTCGCCGTGGAGGCGGTGGTCGCCGCCACCGCCGCCCCGGCGGTCTCCGCCGACCCGCCCGAGCTGCGTGCCGCGCTCGGTCTCTACTACGTTCTCCTCGCCGCCTTCTGCGGCAGGGCACTGCTGTTCGTGCCGAGATCGGTGTCCGGCCTCGGCCTCGCGGTGGCCTGCGCGCTGGCGTTCTGCGCCTTCCAGATCCGCTTCTCGATCCACGACGCCACGCGGCACGCCCGTGCCGCCCTGCTCGTCTCGGCGGTCCTCGCCCTCGCACCGCTGCCCTGGCTGGGCCGGAACTGGATCGGCGCGGCCGGCATCCTGGCCGGCTCGCTGCTGATCGCCCTGCCGCTGCGCGCGGGCGCGGGCCTGGCGGCCGCCCTGGCAGTCGCCGCCGGGGTGATCGGCGGGGGCGGCCCGGCGGCCGTCGTGCTGACCGCCGTCAGCGTGACGATCACCTGCGTGGTGGTCTTCGCGGTGCTGCGCCTGGCCCGGCTGGTACGGGAGCTGCAGCGGGCGGGGGCCGGCCTGGCCCGCGCCGCCGTCGTCACCGAGCGCCTGCGGGCGGCCCGGGACCTGCACGACCTGCTCGGGCACGGTCTGGCCGCGATCCTGCTCAAGGCCGAGCTGGCCCGGCGCCTGGCGGGTACCGGGACCGTCACCGGGGCCGCGGTCGGGGCCGGCGCCGCAGTCGGGGCCGGTGCCGGTGCCGGTGCCGGTGGCGCGGCCGGTGCCGCGGACGGTGGCACGGCCGGTGACCGCTGCCGGGCCGAGCTGGCCGACATCGTGCGGCTGGCCGCACGCGGGCGGGCCGAGCTGGGCGCGGTGGTCGAGGACAGCCCCCGGTTGTCCTTCGTCACCGAACTCGCCTCCGCGGCGGCGGTCCTGGAGGCGGCCGCCATCGCGGTGGAGCTGGACGACGCCCCGGTGCCGGCCGAGGCGGGCACCGTGCTGAGCGTGGCCCTGCGCGAGGCCGTGACCAACATCCTGCGGCACAGCTCCGCCCGTCACGCGCGGATCGCCACGACCGTCACCGGGGCGTCGGTGCGCCTGGAGGTGGAGAACGACGGCGTCGGGACCGGTGTCACCGCGCCCGGCTCCGGGATCGGCGGCCTGACCGTGCGCCTCGCCGAGGCCGGCGGCACGCTGACCGCAGGCTCGGACGACGGCTGGTACGTGCTGCGGGCCGAACTGCCGTTGCGCTGACCGCACGGAACCGGGCACACCCGTCACGGGGCCGCACACCGACCCGGGCTTCGCCCCGGGGGAAACGGTTCTCCGGGGGTCTCCGGCGCGCCGCTACGACGCCAGCCAGCCCGCCTCGCGGGCGATGCGCACCGCGTCCGTCCGGTTGCGGGCGTTCAGCTTGGTGACGACCGCGGTGAGCACGTTGCGGACCGTCCCCGTCGACAGGTGCAGCCGGGCGGCGATCTCGGGCGGTTCCGCGCCCCCCGCCAGTTCCCGCAGCACGTCGTTCTCGCGCGGTGTGAGCGGATTGTCCGCGAGGTCCCACGCGACCACGGCCAGCGACGGGTCCAGCACCCGCTCGCCCTCGGCGACCCGCCGGATGGCCGCGACGAGGTCCACCGGCGGGGCGGTCTTCAGCAGGAAGCCGTCGACCTTCGCGTCCAGGGCCCGGCGGAGCAGTCCGGGGCGGCCGAGCGAGGTCAGCATCAGCGTGCGACAGCCCGGAAGCTTCTCCTTCAGCGCCGCGGCGGCCTGCAGACCGTCCGTCAGGCCCGGCATCTCGATGTCGAGCACCGCCACGTCGGGGGTGAAGACCATCGCGCGGGGCACCACCTCGTCCGCCGAGTCCGCCTCCGCGACGACCTCGAAGTCGGGCTCCAGTTCCAGGAGTGCCACCAGGGCGCCGCGCACCACGTGCTGGTCCTCGGCCAACAGGAGTCTGATCATGTCCCGACCTTACCCGTGATGATGTCACGGGTGCCTCGTGAACCCGTCCCTGGGAGGGGAGTTCGCAGTTCGGCAGGCTTGGGGACATGAACGAAGCGATCACTCTGGACGCCGTGAGCAAGGTCTACGGCAAGGGGCGGGGCGCGGTCGCGGCCCTGCGCGAGGTAACGGTGCGGCTGCCCAAAGGCGGCTTCACCGCGGTGATGGGGCCGTCCGGTTCGGGCAAGAGCACCTTCCTGCACTGCGCGGCCGGCCTGGACCGCCCGAGCTCCGGCACGGTCCGTCTCGGCGACACCGACCTGTCCCGGCTGGACGAGACCAAGCTGACCGAACTGCGGCGGGAGCGCGCCGGGTTCGTGTTCCAGTCGTTCAACCTGATCTCCTCCCTGACCGTCGAGCAGAACGTCACCCTGCCGCTGCGGCTGGCCGGTCGGCGGGCCGACGCCGGACGCCTGGCCGAGCTCGTCCGCCGGGTGGGGCTCCAGGAGCGCGCCGGGCACCGGCCCGGACAGCTGTCCGGCGGCCAGCAACAGCGGGTGGCGATCGCCCGGGCGCTGATCTCCGACCCGGAGGTGGTGTTCGCCGACGAACCCACCGGGGCCCTGGACACCATGACGGCCCGTGAGGTTCTGACACTGCTCCGGCAGACCGTCGACGAACTGGGCCAGACCATCGTCATGGTCACCCACGACCCCGTCGCCGCGTCCTATGCCGACGAGGTCCTCTTCCTGGCCGACGGCCGGATCGTCGACACCCTGTCCGGGCCGACCCCCTCCGAGGTCGCCGACCGCATGATCCGCCTGGGAGCGTGGAACCGATGATGCTGAGCTTCGCCCTCACCACCCTCCGGCACCGCACGGCCGGCTTCGCGGGCGCCTTCGTCGCCCTCTTCTGCGCGGCCGCCCTCGTCTGCGGGTGCGGGACCCTCCTGGCCACCGGCCTCACCGGCACCGTCCGCCCGGAACGCTACGCGGCTGCGCCGATCGTCGTCTCGGGAGACCAGGACGTGCACAGTGTCGAGGACCGGGGCAAGGGGAAGACCAAGGAGAAGAGCAAGCCGATCGCCGACCACGCCTGGGTACCGACCGCGCTCGCCGACCGCATCGCCGCCCTGCCCTCCGTACGGGCCGTCGCCACCGAGGTGACCTTCCCGGTGCTGTTGCCCGGCGGCCCCACCAGCGGTTCCTGGGGCCACGGTTGGGAGTCCGCGCCGCTGGCCGGGCTCACCCTCGGCTCCGGCCGCGCACCCGCCGGCCCGGACGAGGTCGTCGTCGACGCGCTCACCGCCGCGCGGGCCCACCTGTCACCCGGGTCCACCACCGCCGCCCGTACGGCCTCGGGCACCCTGACCGTCCGCGTGGTCGGCATCACCGCCCGGGGGCTCGACAGCCAGGCCGCCGTCTTCTTCGCCCCCGACCGGGCCCGCGGGCTGGCCGGCCACGACGGCCTGGTCGCCGCGATCGGTGTCTTCCCGGCCACTCCGTCGGCAGCCGACGACGTCCGGGCGCTGCTCGCCGGCAGTCGGACCGTCCCGGCCCCCGTGGCCCGCACCGGCGACGACCGCGGCCTGGTGGAGTTCCCCGACGCCGCCAACGCCCAGGTCCGCCTGGTCAGCGTGGGCGCCGTCCTGGCCGGCACCTCGCTGCTGGTCGCCCTGCTGGTCGTCGTCGGCACCTTCGGCCTGTCGATCCAGCAGCGGCAGCGCGAGATCGCCGTCCTGCGGGCCGTGGCCGCGACCAGTCGGCAGGTCCGCAAGATGATCGGCGGCGAGGCGCTGGCGATCGGCCTGGCTGCCGGGACCCTCGGCGCCGGTGCCGGTCTGCCGTTGGGCGGCTGGCTGCACGGCCGCTTCGTGGCCCTGGACGTCATCCCGGCCAACCTGCCCGTCGTCATCTCTCCCTTCCCCGTCGTGGCGGCCGCGGCCTGCGCCGTGCTGACCGGGTGGGGAGCCGCCCGCATCTCCGCCCGGCGCGCCACCGCCATCAAGCCGGTCGAGGCCCTCGGCGAGGCCGAGCTGAAGCCGCTGCGCCTGGCCTGGGCGCGGATCCTCTCCGGCGTCCTCGCCGCCGCCGGCGCCGTCGTCCTCACCTCCCTGCTCACCGTCCTGCACTCCGACCAGGCCTCGACCCCGGCCTGCTTCATCGCCGTCCTGCTGTGGTGCACGGCGCTCGCCCTGCTCGGCCCGCTGGTGGTCCGAGGCGGGGTCGGTTTGCTCGGCCCGTCCCTGCGGGTGTCCCGGGTCGGCGGCTACCTGGCCGTCCACAACCTGCGCGCCGGCGCGCACCGGCTGGCTTCGGTCGTCACCCCGCTGACCCTTCTGGTCGCGATGGCCTGCACCATCCTGTTCACCCAGACCACCGTCGACGGTGCGGCGGGCGCGCAGCGGGACCGCGGGAACGTCGCCGACTTCGTCGTCGGACCGCGCGTGCCGGGCACCGCCGCCCAGGCGCTGGCCGCGGCCCCGGGCGTGCGGACCGTGACCCGGGTGCTCCACACCCAGGTGCGGGACGGACTGACCAAGCGCAGTGTCCAGGCGGTCACGCCCGAGCGCCTGTCCGACACCCTCGACCTCGGCATCACGTCCGGCGACATCGGTCGTCTGGCCGACGGTACGGCGGCGGCGGCCGACGGGCTGGGCTACCGGCTCGGCCAACGGGTGCGCCTGGTCCTCGCCGACGGCAGCCCAGCCGAGGTGACGGTCGTCGCCCTCTACGCACGCGGTCTCGGCTTCGGCGACCTCACCCTGGCGCACTCACTGATCGCCGCCCACGTGGACGTGCCGCTCGACAACGAACTGCTCGTCCGCACCGACGGTCCGGCCGGCGCCACCCGGCAGTCCCTCACCGCCGCCCTGCGCGCCGACCCCGGCCTGGGAGTGCTGGACCGCGCGGCCGCCCAGGCCTCGGAGAACCGGGCCAGCGCCCAGATCGGCTACGTCACTCTCGGGCTGATCATCGCCTTCGTCGCCATCGCCGTCCTCAACACCCTGGCCATGAGCATCGCAGACCGGCGGCCGGAGTTCGCCGCGCTCGAACTCACCGGCGCCACCCGCCGCCAGATCCACAGGATGCTCGGCTGGGAAACCGCGACCTCCGTGGCCATCGCCACCGCACTCGGCCTGACCATCGCCTACGCAGTCCTGACCACGTACGCCCAGGGCATCACCCGCGGCACGGCCGGGGTGGCCGTACCCGCCACCGGCCTCGCGGCAGTCCTCGTCGGCACGGCCTCACTCGCCGTCATCGGCACCTGGGTCCCCGCTCGCGCCACCCTGCGCGGACTGCGCCGCCGTGCCTGATCGCCGGCGCGGAGCGGGGAGAGGGCCGGCACGCTTCCCCGGTGCCGGCCCTCGTGGCGGCCGGGCGGCAGCCGCGCGCGGCCCGAAGGACAGACCGGGCACGCGGATCCGGCGGCTGCGGCCTGACTCCCGTGCCGGTTCGGCCACTTCGGCCGCCTCGGCCCTCGGTCACCTCGGCAGGGTCCGGGAGATGCATGCCCGCCGACCACGCGTCGGGCCACCGCTAGGGACGGGCGCTCCCTGGGTCCCCCGGGACCCGGTTGCCGTGGAGGCCGAGAGGGATCCGCACGGGAAGGTGGACACGGTGCCATGCACCGACCGACTACCCCCACGGTCAGGACGCGCCAGCGCTCCATCCTTCGGAGGCACGCGTCAGCCTCGGTTGGCGGCATGCCTGCTCGGGCCCGACAGTCCCGGACCCTCGGAAACAACCTGTCGCCTTGGGCGGCGGCCCTGTCAGCCGTCGCCGCGGCCATCGGCCTGTTCTTCAGCGCCACGGTTGCGGCCTCGAGCGCCGATGCGACACACAAGCAGCTGGAGCGGGACCGGCGCGCGCAGGCCGGCCGGGTCGGCGGGATGTCGGCGACCCACAGCCGGTTCGGGGCGTTCGCGGTGAAGGCGCGTTGGACCAGGTCCGGGGCGAGGTCGGCCGCCGCAACTCGGGCGGGTACTTCATCGGTGCAGCCATGACAGAGGCTCCCCTCTCACGGCCCATCAGGCCAGGTCCGGCAACCTTCCCACCTCGGGGGAACCTCACTGCACTGCGTGCTGCTTCGCGTTGATCCGCAGCCACTCGAGGGGCGACTCCACGGGCGTCGGCCATTCGCTTTCCTCGGCCCCGGTAGCCTCGCCCTCGGTAATGGCGGGCGGGTGGTGCAGCCGGATTCGAACCTGACAGCTGTGAGCCGATCGGGTGGGAGTAGCAGCGTCATGTGTACAGAACGCGGGCCCGGCGGTGATCATCTTTGACATGGGCTGCACAAGAGGGCAGGACCGGTACCGGCGGGCGGCGGGCGTGGTTGCGGCCGTGGTATGTGTGACGGGGGGCGTCTGGGCACTGGTGAAGCTGGGCACCGCAGAGCTGAGTACCTCCGAGCAAGTCGGGGTGTTGGGCCTCCTTCTGGGCCTGGTGCCGATCGGGGCCGGGGCGGTGCGACTCCTCAAGCCCGTGGGCGAAGTCGACGTGGAGGGAGCCGCCACCAGCCTGGCCCGGGCCGTGGAAGCCAGCGAGCTGGCGCAGCGACTGCAGCTGCTCGGCGGGGACGATCATCCGATCGACGTCGGCTTCTCCTTCCTCAGCGCTCCTTCGCGTGTTGCCGAGCACGCCGGAGCGACCGGGAGCCTGAGTGAGATCACCGACTACTACCGGCAACTGCGGCCCCGGCGCTTGGTGATCACCGGTGCACCCGGGACAGGCAAGACCGTACTGGCACTCGAGCTGATGCTCGGGCTGCTCGAGTGCCGCGGGCCCCATGACCCGGTGCCGGTGCGCCTTGCCCTGGCCAGTTGGGATACCACGGTGCCGCTGGAGGACTGGCTGGCCGGTGAGCTGGTCGACATCTACCGGCTCAGCCGTGGAACCGCTCGGGCGCTGGTCGAGCAGCGGCGGGTGCTGCCGATTCTGGACGGTCTGGACGAGATGGACGCCGCTGGCACCCCTCGCCGATCCTCGCGAGCAGCTGCGGCGCTGGCGGGCCTGAATGCGTACCAGGCCGGTCGCAGCAAGGCGCCGATGGTATTGACCTGCCGCACGGCGCAATATGAGGCGCTGGCCGGGAGGGCCCGCCTGCTTGACTCGGCCCGTGTGGAGGTCGAAACCGTCACTCCCCGCCAGGCTCGTGACTTCCTGGCAACCCGAGTGTGGGATCCACAGCTGTGGGGCCCAGTGCTGGACACCCTCGACCGTGATCCCCACGGCGCGGTGGCCCAGACGCTCTCCACCCCGTGGGTGCTGACGCTGGCCATCACCGTCTACGAGGCCGACGGCGACCCCGCCGGGCTACTCGACCTGGCCGAGTCACAGGCAATGCAGCAGTACCTGCTCGACCGATTCGTACCGGCCGCGACTGACCTGCACGTGCGCGCGGGAAACGCCCCCTACGATCCCGGGGACGTCGAACACTGGCTGACCGTCCTGGCCGACTACCTGAACGACAACGCCCGCACCGGCCGCACCGTGGGCGGATATCAGCTCTCCGCCTCCGACTTGGTGCTGCACCGGCTCTGGCCGATCGCAGCCGGCCGAGCCAGGACTCTGGACACAGTCATGTGCGCGGTAACCGGGCTCGTATTCCTGGCCTGGCTCGACAGCGCCACCTTCGAGCCGACGGAGATCGTCCCAAGCATCGTCTTCGCGCTGCTCGTAGCGTGCTGGATTGTCGTGGCCAGCAGAATCACCTGGCCCACTCCGAAGAGCATCGATCTTCGGCGGCTGCGCACCCCCGCTGGGCGTCGTGCAACCACCGTTCCTCTCGCGGTCGGACTCTCCGCAGCGCTCATCTACTCGCTGGCAGTGGCCCTTCCCGCGGCTTCTCCTCCTGACTACCCGCTGATGAATGCGCTGGCGAACGCGCTCACGCCGGCTCTCCCGATGGGGCTCGTCGGCGGGCTTGCGTTCGGGCTGAGGACCAATCTGGAGACGAGCGCGCCGCACGGCGCAGTCGAGGGCCCGAGGGGCCTGGTCCGTGCCGACGCCAGGGCAGGGCTCACGGTCGGGCTCGGCATCGGGCTCGCATCATCGCTTGCGGTAGTAGTCCAGTCCGGGTTCACGAGCGAGGGCCTTTCGCTGGAGAACGCATTCCGGGACATCACCGTTCTTGCCGCCTTCGTGGTAGGCGTGTCTTTCGCAGGCGCGCTGGTCTGGGCCGGCGCCTGGCGCCGATACATGGCAACGCTGCTGTGCACACGGGGCCGCCTGCCACGGCGGCTCGGCCGTTTCCTCGACTGGGCGTACGGTGCCGGCCTTGTCCGGGTCTCCGGGACCGCATATCAGTTCCGACATCGAGAGCTGCAGGATCACCTGGCTGGCAGAGTCCGGACGTCCCGACGTGCGCCTGCGGTGACCTGAACATCTGCCCTGCCGGTCTCTTGCTGTCGATGTCGATGCGCGATGGCCGGTTGGCCGGCGCGGCCGGTCCTGAAGGCCGCGGTTGCACGACCCGCCGGGGCTTGGCCTTCCTGGCGTGAATCCGGTCTCCGACACGACACGTTCGCGGCCATCGGCCATGTGGCAGTGCCACGGCGATCGGGCCCGTCGTGTCCCGGGCGGGGCGCCGAGGTCCGGGACGAGGACCGGCAAGCGGCCGAGGAGTTCCCCGGCGTCGACACCACCGTCCGCGCCGGCCTTCCGGCGTGCCTCAGCCCGAACGGCAACCTCGGCGCCCGTTTCCTCGTCCCGGAGGGAGCCGGGGAGCACCTCGTGCGTTCGGTGCGGAAGGCCGTTGCCCGGGGTGGGCGGAGGTCCTCGTACGTCGGTCAGTTCAGGGTGAATTGCCAGTACGCAGCGTCGCGGTCCGCGGTGGACTGCGGGGCGACCTTCACCGTGACGAAGCCCCCCTCCTTGTCGGGCTTGAACCGCACCGGCACGGTGCGCTTCCGGTCCGCGCCGAGGGGCGGTGTGAGGGCGGATTCGGTGCCGGCCCGGTCCAGCACGGTCACGCCCCAGCCGGGGATGTCGGGGCTGCGCGGTTTGCCCCCGCGGACCACGATGGGGGCGAAGCCGCTCATGCCGACGCCGGTGCCCGGGGGTGTCCCGCCCGGGCGCAGTTCTTCGTCGGTGCCGTTGTCGTAGGTGACGGTGAAGCTGTAGGTGTCGTCAGGGTCCCGGTGCGGTGCGCTGACGGTGATCGTCAGGCCGTCATCGTAGTGGGCGGTCGCGCCGGGGCTGAGGGGTTCGGCATCGCTTCCGGACGTGCCTTCGAGGTGCCCGTACCCGGTCAGGCCCTTCTCGAACTCGCCCAAGGCCACGCCTCCCAGGACGACGAGGGCGGTGAGGACGGTCACCGCGATGCCGCAGCCGGTGGCCCACCGCGGGCTTCCCGGGGTCGGGGGCTTGGTGGGAGTCGAGTCTGTGTCCATACAGGTCACGATAGGAAGCGGCCGGCGCGGGCTCATGGGTCACCGTACTCAATCACCGGCTGAGTAGTGTCGCGCCCGGCCGCTCGGGGTCGGCCGGGGCAAGGTGCTCCCGCGCATCCGTGCATCCGGTTCCCGGCCCGTTCCCACGCGTTGGGTGAGCAGCGGGCCGTCCGGGCCTCGGCCCCCACCCGCGAACGGCCCGTCGGACGCAAAACACAGGACGCAGGACGCAGGACGCAGGACGCACCTGCTGTTCCGGGAGTTTCCATTGACGTTTGGTCATCCCGCCGCCGGCTCGAAGACGAAACGGAACCGCTCCACCCCGTCCAGCAGTTCCGTTTTCGCGCGATCACCCAACTCCGGCGAACTGTCCCAATAGACGCTCAGCATGAAGTTGCGCGACGGTCCTCCGAGGTCCAACGCCACATCGGCAGGGCCAGAGAATAGCGTCCATGCTTCCAAGCGCCCCGTAAGAGACCTGTACGGAGCCTGTGCGATGAGCGTGAACCCGTCTGGACGCACTGGATTTTCAGTGACCTCAAGAGTCACGGCCGCATAGTGATCCCGAATCGAGCTTCGAATCTTGATCGCCCCGTCGACCGACGTGACGCCTGGAATTTCTTCACTCAAAGGAAGATCAAGCCAGTTGCCGTCCTCGACGAACTCACTCCGCTCCCACAGCCCGAACTGCGAACGTTCAACTGAAACCAGGCCGGTGGCCTCGGCGTGGGGGGTCTGCATATCAGCGATCCTTCCACGCGGATGTCACTCAGTGGTCTGCTTCGGAACAACCTCCAGGAGCGGGTTCGGCTGCGTACACGATCTCCGTCCGGCCTCCTGGACGCGTGCTGACCCATCGGACGGGCCGGCCACCGCTCGCTGCCCGACAGGACCGGAACGGGGAGCGCGGCCGACAAGCAGGCGCGGTGCGCGGCAGCGACCTTCCCGAACGCGCCTCGGCGGCCCTGCCACAGCTGCCCCGGACAACCGGCGGCCGGTCCGTCACCACTGCCTGCCGCGCCTGACCAGGACCGCCAGCACCACCACGGTGGGCAGTCTGATCAGCAGGGACACGGCAAATGCCGCGTATGAAACGCCGCCGCCCGCCATCGCCATCACGTCCAACACGGCACCGAGAGACATCAGGGCCACGCTCACGAACCCGGCCCACGCGACCCACCGCGAACGCCACACCAGGAAAAAAGCGGTGACGATCAACGCCGCGCACAGGAGCAGGCTCGTCGTGTCGATCCGCACATCGAACCAGGTCACAGCCTCCGATCGCTGCCACGCGTTCGACCCGAGCAGCGCCACCACGACCAGTGCACCGGCCAGCACCCTGCACCGACGCGCCGACTCCGGATCGTCGGCCCCCAGCCGGTCGAGCCGGTCACGCAACGGCCGGTCCTCACGTATCCGACTTCCCATGCCCGGAACCATATCGCCACGCCGCCGCGGCTCCTGGAGGCGATTCCGCGACCGTGGTGGCCTGGAGGCTCTGATCCAGGCGGCGCCGGAGTGTGAGGACTGGTTCTGCGCTGCAGGTGCGCTACGGGAGCTGTACGCGGCGGGGGAGTTCGGGCGGGCCCGGGCGGTGCTGGTCGAGGCCGACGCCATCGATGCCAGGCGACCGCCCGGGCTCGCCGGCAGAGCTGGTGACGGACTGGCCGCTCTGCGGGAGGGGCAGCGCCGCGGGGACGAGGGCACCGAGGGGTCGTCCCAGGCCTGCGCGGGCGCTCAGGGGCGGCGGGGAGGGCGGGGCGAGGGGCGGGCGTCGGACCAGCACAGTCGGCAACTCCTGGGTGACTGCCTGTTCGTTCAGGTGTGCTCCGGACAGGTGGGTCGCCAGGTCGAGCGCGGCTTCTCGTGGGCTGATGCCGTGTCCGTCCGCGGAGTTGAGCATGCCGATTTCCTGCATGGTGGTCAGCAGGCGGTCGGGGGCGTGGCCGGAACGTCGGTGCGGTGCGAGTGCCTCGAACCGGGTCACCGTGGTGCCGTCAACGAGGTAGGTGAAGCTCCCGAGGGCGTTGGCGTCGCTGGAGACGGCGATTGCCTCGCGTCCTTGGGAGATGTGGTGCAGGAGGTCGAGGTCCGCGCCGAGTTGGCTGTGTTCTTCCACGCAGATCAGCCAGGGGCCGGCGGTCGCGAAGCGCGTCGGGGCCGACTCTCCCTGGGTAACGGCGAGGTGTGTCGCGGCTTTCCGGTCCATGATGAGGAGTTCTGTGCGATCCGCTCCGAACGCGTCGGCACCCTGCTCGGGTGTGAGGCCTTCGACGAACAGCAGGTGGTACTGAAGGGCGTTGCCTGTGAGCCAGTTCCAGTTACCCATGGGGCTGTGCACCTCCGGTGCGATCCTGTGAGCCTGGTTCCCAGGGCCCTTCGGTTCAGCGGGCCACTGGGACCGTTGTCGGAAATTCCGATCAGGCCGCGACCTGCGAGATGTGGAAGTCGCCGCCGAGCACGCGCTCCCCCTGGATGAAGTTCGACAATTCATGGTGGGGCCAGCCTCTCAGCCGTTCCTGGCGCCGGCCGGGCCGGCAGGAGGTGGGTGGTGGAGCGGAGCCGCTCGTGGATGAAGAGCTTCGGCAAAGCTGCGGCGCGGCACCGAGAAACTCAGTCGCGTCGTGGACTTCCACCTCTGCCTGTCCGCCGCGGTTGTCGCACTGCGTATGCTCATCCGCCGCGCGACCGCGGGGACGGCCGCTCCACCACCACGTGCCTGGGGTGGCGCCTACGGGTGGGTGTTCTTGACCGTGGGCTGCGTCTTCTGGTTGTAGATCTCCTTGCCGTCCGCGTTGTAGGCGTGGATGTAGGGGGACGGGGGGAAGGAGTTCGCGTCGAGGCTGGTGGTGATGGCCGCCGTGTGGACGAACGCGCCGCCTGCCATGACGGTCGGGTACTGCGTCGGGTCGTCGCCGTAGCTGATGGTGATCTTGGCGACGTCGGGTGTGTAGTGTCCGGCACCCAGCGAGAGGCGCTGCCCGGCGGCGGCCGGCGTGCTGTAGCTGTCGAAGAACTCGATCAGGTGACCGGTGCCCCACAGGCGGTCGTTGATGAACGTCGCGGGGGAGGACTTGCTGGTGCCCTTGTTGCCCTTCGACTCGCATTGCACGTACTGGTTGGCGGAGTTGACGGCGATGACCACGCCGTCGGTGTCCGCCGAGGCGATGGGAGTGCGGACGGCGATCACCGCGTGGTACTTCGACGCGTCGGA
>NZ_JBHWCL010000197.1:0-16506 GCF_042735125.1 Kitasatospora sp. NPDC059599
GCCGCCCGCTTGCGCTCCGCGCACGCGGAGCCGCTCCGCGGCTCCGCCCGGGGGGCCCGGCGCTTCGCGCTCGGGCCGGCCTCACTCCGCTTCGCTTCATGAGGCCACTGATGCCCCATGAAAAGTTGCTCACCCTTTGAGCAATGAGCCTCACTCCGCTTCGCTCCATGAGGAAAATAGCTGAGAACCTAATCCCCCCCTTAAGGTGTGATCCTCACTCCGCTTCGCTCCATGAGGCCCACAGTCGGGGCCTGGGTGCTCTCCTGAGTTCGCCCGGCCGCTCTCCCTGAGGTTGCCGGCCCCGCTCCGCTTCGCTCCACGGGCCTGGCGACTGGGGCTTGCTCCCTGAGCTGGTGCTTGATTTGGACCGAAGATGGGCCCAGGTTTTGCGCTCGGCTGGACCTCGCTCCGTGGGGCTCGGGTGGTTCGGTCCCGAGTGCGGTGCCTTCCTGAATTCCTCGTCCAGCTCGCCCAGTCGGCTGTTCTGAACCTGCTCCGCTCCGTGGAGCCCCGTAGTCGACTTCCCATCGTGTTGCTTCACGCCTGGCACTGCTCCGCTTCGCTTCATGGTGCGAGGGGGCTGGTGTGCGTCTAAGTCGTTGAGTGGTGGCTTCAGTTGATTTCGGATCAGTCTGGCTGGGGCGTTGGCGCTTTGTGGATTGGTTGTGCTCCCACCCGGGTTCGTCCGGGCTGACGAGCTCGGACCGTGGCTTCGGCTGCTGCCTCTCGATGTGGGGATCGGCCTGATGTATCAGAATGGGTGTGTCAGGGGATCCTGCGCGGAGCGGGGTGGGGACTCGCGTGTTCGGAGGCGCGGGGCGGCGGCGCGGCGCTGGGGAGGTGGTCGGCCGGAGGATCAGGTCAGGATTCGGTGGGGTGGGTGTCGGCGTGCAGGTGGTGGGCTGCGGTGGTCCAGGCTGCGGTGACGGCGTGGTGGGCGGTGGTTGTTGCCTCGGTGATGTCGCCTTCGAGGTGGAGGGGGGTACCGAGGTGGACGTGCAGGGTGGGGCGGCGCAGTGGAGCGGTGGCGAATCCGGCGAGTTGTTTGGCGGCGCTGCCGGAGCTGAGGCGGCGGGCGCCGTACTGGCCGAGGGGGACGACGGGGGCACCGCTTGCCGCTGCGAGTCGGGCCAGGCCGGTGCGGAAGGGGCGGGGCTCGCTGTCGTGGGAGTCCCGGTGTTTCGGGAGGCCGCCTTCGCCGTAGATGAGGACGACGCGGTCAGCGGCGAGTGCGGCTGCCGCGGTGTCGAGGGCGGTGGCGGCGTGGGCGGTGCCGCGGTGGACGGGGATGTGTCCGCCGGCCCGTAGGACCGTGCCGAGGAGGGGTATCCGCCACAGTCCGGCGGCGGCCATCACCACGGGTTCGGTGCCCAGCCGGCGCAGTGCGGCCAGAACGACGCCGGGGTCGGCGAGTGAGCTGTGGTTGGCGGCGACGATGCTGCCCGGGGCGATGGGGCCCGGGGTGTCGGAGGTGACGGACAGACGGCCGAGGACGGGGATCAGGGTGCTGGCGATCCGGCTGAGCATGGGTGGTTCCTTCGTGGCCTTCGGCGGGGTGGTACCGCCATCCTCGCGGCCGTCGGTGCCGGGCAGCTTGAGTAGGCGTACTCAGATCGGGCCGGGTACGTCAGGGGGCGGTGAAGAGGGTGGGGAAGGTCGGGGCCAGCCATGGCCGGCGGCCCCAGGCGAGGACTTTGCCGCGGGTGAGGGCGTCGATGGCGGTGTAGCGGCCCAGTGCGATGAGGAGGAACGCGACCGGCTCGGTGAGGATCGTGCAGTCCGGGCGTCGGGGCGGGTCCTGGGTCACCGTGGCGGTTCCGTCCGTGAAGGTCACGGTGAAGGTGTCCAGGCCGCGTACCCGTAGCCGGTAGCAGGCGTTGTGGCCGGCCGTGGTGTGGGGGTTGGTGACCCGTGGCATGGCGGTGCGCAGGAAGGGCAGGGTCAGGGCGACGCGGTGGCGGTCGATGGGGTGTGGGCGGTGCAGGGCCAGGGCGATGTC
Organism: Kitasatospora sp. NPDC059599; assembly: GCF_042735125.1. Classification (NCBI taxonomy): domain Bacteria; kingdom Bacillati; phylum Actinomycetota; class Actinomycetes; order Kitasatosporales; family Streptomycetaceae; genus Kitasatospora; species Kitasatospora sp. NPDC059599. The sequence goes on from NZ_JBHWCL010000197.1 coordinate 2,000, forward strand.
GTAGAGGTGGCCGAGCATGTGGGTCAGGAGGTAGGCGGCGAGGGTGTCCAGGTCCATCGGACCGAGCGGGGTCCGTACCGGGTCGGTGCCGGTGCGTGGGGCGGCTGCCGTGGTGAACCGGTGTGCCTGTCGGGCGATCTCCTCGGCGAGGGCGGCCGGGTCGCGTTCGGGGCGGGCGGCCAGGGCGGCTTCGTTGGCGGCGGCCAGTGAGCCCGCGGTGCCGTCGCCGTAGGGGCGTTCCTCTCCGGCGGCGAGGGCGGCCATCAGTTCGTTGGCCATGGCGAGGTGGGCGGCGGCCTCGGCGACCGTCCACTCGGCGCCGGGTATCGGGGTGTCGCCGCGGCTGTCGGCGAGGAGGGTGACGGCCTCGTCGCCGAGTGCGGTGACCGCTGCGAGGAGCGCGGTGCGCTCGGGGGGCGGGAGGGTCATGGTGGTGAACACTGGCCGACTCCGGGGTCGCTGTCCAGACCCGTGGCGTGGTCGGGGGCGTGATGGCATCGGCTTCACCCAGAGCGGAATGCCGCTGTCTTCCCACGGGGCGTCGGATCCTTAGGCTGATGGGGTGAGCACTCATGCGCCGGACGAAGCCCGCGTCATCCCCCTGCGTCCGCAGGGCCCGCCGCCCGCGCAGGCTCCCGCGGTGAGGGAGCCGCTGTGGCGCGACCTCGTCGGTGGTGTGCTGCGGCGCGAGCGGCTCGCGCAGGAGCGCACCCTGAAGGACGTCGCGCAGGCGGCCCGGATCTCGATGCCCTACCTGTCGGAGCTGGAGCGCGGGCGCAAGGAGGCGTCGTCCGAGGTGCTCGCGGCTGCCGCCCGGGCGCTCGGGCTGGGCCTGGCCGATGTGCTGTCGCTCGCTCAGGAGGAGCTGGTGCGGTCTGCGCGGAGCCGGGTGGAGCGGGGGCGCCGGGGGCGTGCGTCGACGGGGCGGCACGACGGTCTGTGCCTGGTCGCGTGACCCCGCACCGGCGGGGCCGGTGGGCGCCGCCGGTGCGGGGTCGGGTGAGGGGAGGAATCAGGTGAGGGGAGGGGTCAGGTGAGGGCGAGTCGTCGAGTGAGCACCTGGTCGGCGAGGCCGTAGGCGACGGCCTCCTCCGCGGTGAGGATCTTGTCGCGGTCCAGGTCGGCGCGCAGCGTCGCGGCGTCGTGGTGGGTGTGCCGGGACAGGACCTCCTCGACCTGCGAGCGGATGCGGATCACTTCCTTGGCCGCGAGGCTGAGGTCGGAGACCGTCCCCTGGCGGCCCGCGCTGGCGGGTTGGCCGAGCAGGACCCGGGCGTGCTGGAGCACGAACCGTCGTCCCGGGTCGCCGCCGGCCAGGAGGACGGCCGCGGTGGATGCCGCCTGGCCGACGCAGAAGGTGGAGATCGGTGACTGGATGAAGGTCATCGTGTCGTAGATCGCCATCAGGGCGGTGAAGGATCCGCCGGGCGAGTTGAGGTAGATCGAGATCTCGCGTTCCGGGTTCGCGGACTCCAGGTGCAGGAGTTGGGCGATGACGACGTTGGCGACGCCGTCGTCGATCCCGGTGCCGAGGAAGACGATCCGTTCGTTCAGGAGTCGGCTGAAGACGTCGTAGGAGCGCTCGCCCTGTGCGGTGCGCTCGATGACGTAGGGAACGGGGTAGGAGCTCATGTCACAGTCCCATCCGTCGGTGCGGTGCGGCCGGGCGGATGTCGGCGAGCGACTGCACCACCCGGTCCACGATGCCGTACTGGCGGGCCTGTTCGGCGGTGAACCAGCGGTCGCGGTCGCCGTCGCGCGCGATCGTCTCCTCGCTCTGGCCGGTGTGTGCGGCGGTGATCCGTTCGATGGCCTGTTTGGTGTACTCCAGGTTCTGTGCCTGGATCTCGATGTCCGCGGCGGTGCCGCCGATGCCGGCCGAGGGCTGGTGCATCATGATCCGCGCGTTCGGCAGTGCGAAGCGTTTGCCGGGGGCTCCGACGGTGAGGAGGAACTGGCCCATGCTGGCGGCGAATCCCATCGCGAGCGTGGTGACGTCGTTCGGGATGAGCTGCATGGTGTCGTGGATGGCCAGGCCGGCGGTGACCGATCCGCCGGGGCTGTTGATGTACAGGCTGATGTCGGTGCGCGGGTCCTCGGCCGAGAGGAGCAGCAGTTGTGCGCAGACCCGGTTGGCGGAGACGTCGTCGACCTGGGTGCCGAGGAGGACGATCCGCTGGGCGAGCAGGTGGGCCGCGAGGTGGTCGTCGAAGCGGCTGAGGGGTGTGTCGTCGTCCTGTGCGTGGGGTCGGGGTGTGGTGAGGGGGGTCATCCGGTCTCCTCGGCGGGGGCGGGTGTGCCGTCGGCTCCACTCTTGCCTCCGGGGGGTTCGGGGATGGGGTTTCTCTGCTTGGGGCAGATTCGCCAGGGGCAGAGGGGTGAGGGGGTGGGCGGAGGGGGTCAGGGGGTGGGGGTGGTGACCAGGTCGGTTGCGGCGCGGGTGAAGGCGCGGATGCGGGCGGTGGTGCGGCTCTGCGGCCAGATCAGGCCCCATTCGAGGGGTGGTGCGTCGGCGAGGGCGACGTAGGCGATGTCGGGGCGCGGGTAGTAGCGGCGGGTGTGGGCGCCGACGGGCAGGACGCCGTGGCCGGCGCCGACGAGTGTGAGTGCTTCCTGGATGCTGTCGGCTGCCGGGCCCGGTGGGAGGGGTGGCGGGACGGCGGTGCCGTCCCGCAGTCGGATCACCGGGAGGTTCGTCAGGTCCTCGGTGGTGGCGCCGTGCGGGCGGTCGAGGGGGTGTCCGGCGGGAACCGCGAGCATGCGGGCCTCGCGGACCAGGGGCGGTCCGCAGATGAGGTCGGGTTCGTGCACCGGGAGGGGGCCGAGGCACAGGTCGGCGTCGCCGTCGCGCAGCCAGCGGGTCGTCTCGGTCATCCGGGCCTCGCGTAGCCGGACGTCGCAGTCGGGGGCCCGTTCACGGAACAACTGGGTGATCCCGATGAGGAGTTGGCCGGCGGCCGCGCCGACGTAGGCGACCTGGAGGCTGCCGGACAGGCCGCGCCCGGCTTCGACGGCGCTTTGGAGGGCCGCTTCGACGGCCTGCCAGGCCGGCCTCAGGTCGTCGGCCAACGCGCGGCCGAGCGGGGTGAGTTCGACGCGGCGGCTGGTGCGGTCGAACAGGGCGGCGCCCACCCGTCGTTCCAGTTTGCGGATGGTCCGGCTGACCCGCGCGGTGGACACCCGCAGCTTCTCGGCGGTGCGCCCGAAGTGCAGTTCCTCCGCGAGCACCAGAGACGACTCCACCTCGTACCGCTCGATCACGCGCCACCCCGTCGTCAAGCCCGAGTCAACGATCATTGCGCAGAAGGGCGTTGTTCGCCATCGGTCACGGCAGCAGAGTGGGGGACGTCGAAACCCGGCCGCTTTCACCGATTCCACCGGAGGACATCATGACGACCGAGCCCCTGCAGGCCCTGACCGCGCGGCCCGACGACATCGCCGCGGTCGTCGGCGAGTTGCGCGACCGTGCCGAGATCACGGACGCCCTCCTGCGGTTCGCCCTCGGGCAGGACCTGAAGGACCGTGAGCTGTTCGCCTCGGCCTTCACCGCCGACGCGGAGCTGGACTTCCGTCCGGCCGCGGCGCGCTGGGGTGGCGAGCCGCCCCTGATGACCGGTCGGGACTTCATCGTGGACGCCATCCTGGCGATGTTCGCCGGCCGGGTGGACACCACCCACCAGGTCACCAACCCGCGCGTCGGTGTCGACGGGGACACCGCCCGGCTCACCGCGCTGGTCGAGGCGCAGCACCTGCTCGTCGGTGAGCCGGGTACGCACGCCCTGCTCAAGAACCCCTACACGGTGGATCTGGTGCGTGAGGGTGGTCGTTGGCTCATCCGGCGGATGCGCATCGACAACGCCTGGTTCACCGGGGATCCGAAGGCCGTCTTCGGCGGCTGACGGCGGCGAGGTGGGGTGGGGGCAGGACGGCGGCGGGGCAGGGCGGGTCACAGGCGCAGGTGGGATGCGCCGTTGAGGTCGAGGACCGTGCCGGAGGCCCAGGTCGCCTCGGGCGAGGCCAGGTAGAGGACGGCTGCGGCGACCTCCTCCGGGGTGCCGACCCGTCCGAACGGGCTCTGTGCGCGCAGGGCCGGGCCGGACGGGCCGGTGAGGCGTTCGGCGACGCGGTCGGTGGCGGTGAAGCCGGGGGCGACCGAGGTCACCGAGATGCCGTGCGGGGCCAGGGCGACGGCCAGGGACTGGCCGAGGGCGTGCAGCGCGGCCTTGCTCGCGCCGTAGGCGGGGTGGTCCGGTTCGCCGCGGAAGGCGCCGCGCGAGCCGATGTGCACGATCCGGCCGGGTGCGCCGCGGGCGATGAGGCGGCGGGCGACGCAGTGGCTGAGGTTGGCGGCGCCGAGCAGGTTGACGTCGACCATGCGGCGCCAGACCTGCTGCCAGTCGTCGTAGGACGCTTCGGCCGGGTGGTGGGCGTTCGTCTCCGCGGTGGCCACGGCGGCGTTGTTGACCAGGACGTCCACCCCGCCGAGCCCGGCGTCGGCGGTCTCGGCGATCCGCTGGACGGCGGTGGGGTCGCCGAGGTCGCCGTCCACCAGGAGGTGTCCCTCGCCGGGCAGCGCGGCCAGGGTCTCCTCGGCCCCGGCGCGGCTGGAGGCGTAGTGCACGGCGACGCGGTCGCCCCGGGCGGCGAACGCGTGCGCCACGGCCCGGCCGATGCCCCGGGAGGCACCGGTGACCAGGACGCCCCTCATCGGGCGAACATCCGGGTCTCGTCGCGGAACGCCTTGAACTCCAGGGCGTTCCCGGCCGGGTCGAGCAGGAACATGGTCCACTGCTCGGCGGGCTGTCCGGCGAAGCGCAGGGTGGGCTCGATGACGAACCCGGTGCCGGCGTCGGCCAGTCGCCGGGCGAGGGCGTGGAAGGCGTCGACGTCCAGTACCAGTCCGAAGTGCGGCACGGGGACGGGGCGGCCGTCGACGGTGCCGTGCCCGGCGGGTTCGGGGCGGTGCCCGGGGACGAGGTGCGTCACCAGTTGGTGGCCGTGGAGGTCCCAGTCGACCCAGCCGTCGGTCGAGCGGCCCTGCGGGAGTCCGAGCACGCCGCCGTAGAACGCGCGGGCGCGGGCCAGGTCGTCGACGGGGACGGCGAGGTGAAAGGCGGGACGGGTCATGGCCCTCACCTTGATCCCCGCACCCTGCCGATGTCAACATTCGGACATGAATGATGAACCCCTGCGGAAGGCGGTCCGGCGCGGGCTCGCCGACGAGGTCGCGGACCGGGTGCGCGACGCGATCCTCGACGGGCGTTTCCCGCCCGGCGCCCCGCTGCGGGAGGTCGACCTCGCCGAGTCGCTGGGCGTGAGCCGCGGGGCCGTGCGCGAAGGGCTCGCCCGGCTGGAGCACGAGGGGCTGATCCGCACCGGCTGGCACCGGCCGACCACCGTCGTGGCGGCGAGCGCCGTCGACGTGGAGGAGGTCTACCGGGTGCGCGCCGCGCTCGACCGGCTGGCGGCCGTCACCGCGATGCGCCGGGCGACGCCGGAACAGCTCGACGGACTCGACCGGCTCGTCGACGGGATGGCCGCCGAACTGGCCGCCGGCGCCGGGGTGCCGCGGCTGCTCGCCCTGGACATGGCCTTCCACGACCGCGTCTACGAGGCCGCCGGGAACGGTCGGCTCACCGCGGCCTGGCAGGCCGTGCGCTCCCAGGTGTTCCTGTTCCAGTTGCAGCGGGTCTCGCTCGCCCGGGGCCGGTACCGGGCGCTGGTCGTCGACGAGCACCGCGAGCTCGCCCGCCTGCTGCGGGCGGGCGGCGACGCCGAGGAACTCGGCCGGCTCGCCGCCGAACACGTCGACGCCGCCCGTCGCAGCCTGCTGGCCCTCCTGGCGGAGGCGGGAGGCGGGGAGACGGGCGACGGGGAGGCGGGGGGCGCAGCGGCGGGGGGCGCGGCGGGGGGCGGGTGACCGGGGGCGGGTGGTGGAGGGGCCGGGACGTCGGGGCGGGGGGGTGTCCCGAGGTCCCGGCCCGGCGGGGTCAGCTGTCGGCGAGGGGGGCGAAGACGCCGAAGGTGGCGCCCTGCGGGTCGCGGATCACCGCGATCCTCGGGCCGTTCTCCATCTCCACGTCGACGGGCCCGTGCAGGACCTCGGCCCCGAGCCGGGTCGCGGTCGCCGCGGCCGCGTCCACGTCGGTGACCGTGAAGTACGGGTTCCAGTGGGAGGGGACCTCCGGCGGGAAGGAGGCGTCCATGGGCATCACGCCGCCGAACATCCGGTCGGCCAGGCCGACCATCGGGTAGGTGTCGTGCGGCCAGACCCGCCAGCCGAGGACGCCCTGGTAGAAGGCGAGCGCGGCGTCCCTGTCCCGGGTCGACAGGTCGGCCCAGCCGAAGGCGTTCGGCTCGTCCACCACGCCGAAGCCGCCGAACCCGCGCTTCTGCCAGAGGGCGAACGGCGCGCCGGTCGGGTCGCTGAGCAGGGCCCAGCGGCCGAGGTCGCCGATCTCCGTCGGCCCCATCCACACCTGGGCGCCGGCGCCCTTGGCGGACTCGCAGGTGCGGTCGACGTCGGCGGCGGCGAAGGACAGCAGCCACATCACCGGTTGCTGCGGGTTCATCAGCGGGGCCACGGCCGCGGCGGGCGCGCCGTCGTGGGAGAAGGTCGTGTAGCCGCCGTACTGCGGGTCCGGGTCGGTCTCGGCGGTCCAGCCGAACAGTTCGCCGTAGAACTGCTGGGCCGCGGGGAGGTCGCGGGCGCTCAACTGGGCCCAGCACGGGGAACCCGGGAGGATCTCGGTCACCTTCAACGCACTGCCTTTCGACGCGGTTTCCTGCTGCTGCGGGGGTAGCCGTTCGTTGTTTTCGCTGGTCAGGCGGCTGATGGTGGGCGAGTCTAGTCGGCGGGCGGCCGGTCGCAGGGGCGCCTCGCAGGGCGCGTCGACCGATCGGACCGTCCGCTTCGGGGGTGTCCGGGGGTGTGGCGGTGTCCGGGCCCGCGCTGCGGTGTTATCCGGCGACCCAGGCGGTGGTCAGCGCCTGGACGGCCGAGCCGTCGAGGTCCTTGAGCTTGGTGGCGGCGAAGGCGCGCGCGGCGTCGGAGGTGAGCAGCCGGAAGGCGGGGTGTTCGGCGGTGAGCTGGTCGACGATCCGGGCCGCGGCGTCCTGTGCCGTCTGGGCGTTGGCGAAGGCGCCGCGGGTGCGGTCCAGGTAGGCGGACAGGGCCGGGGCGTACGGTCCGGCCTGCTCCAGGGCGTCGTCCGCGAGGCCGACGTTGGCGACGAACTCGCTGGCGACCGCTCCGGGTTCGATCACGCTCACGGCCACGCCGGTCGTGGCCGCGACCGGGGCGAGGGACTCCATGAAGCCCTCGACGGCGAACTTGGCGGCGCAGTAGGCCTCGTTGAAGGGCTGGCCGATGACGCCGCCGACGCTGGTCACGGTCAGGACGCGGCCCCTGCTCGCGCGCAGGAGGGGCAGGGCGGCCTTGGTGACGTGCAGGACGCCGAAGAAGTTGACCTCCATGACGGCGCGCACGTCCTCGACGCTCTCCTGTTCCAGGGTGCCGACGTGGCCGGCGCCGGCGTTGTTGACCAGTGCGTCCAGGTGGTCGAGGCCGGCCAGGCAGGCCTGGACCGAGGCGGGGTCGGTGACGTCCAGGGGGCGGACGTCGACGGTGACCGCGGCTTCCTCGGCCGCCGCCAGCAGGGCGCCCGCCTTGGCGGTGTCGCGCATCGTGGCGATCACGTGCCAGCCGGCGCGGGCGGCGGTGACGGCGGTGGCCAGGCCGATGCCGGAGGACGTGCCGGTGATCAGGACGGTCTTGGTGCTCATCGTGTGACCTCTCGAATGCTTATGGTTCATAACCACTATGGACCATAACTATGTGGGCCGACATTCAACCCTGTCAAGCACCTGGCTACGCTGGACCCCATGCCCGACCCATCGGATGAGCTCACCAGGGAGGTCGTCGGCCTCTTCGCGGCCGTCAACCGCCGCTACACCCAGGAGTCCGAGGCCGCCGCCGCGGCCCACGACCTGACCCCGCTGCAGGCCAAGGCGCTGCTCGCCGCCGAGAGCCCGGTCCCCACGCGCCGCATCGCCGAGCGGCTCCACGCGGAGCCGTCCAACGTGACCGTGATCATCGACCGGCTGGAGTCACGGGGCCTGGTCGAGCGCAGCGTCGACGAGGCCGACCGCCGCGTCAAGCGTGTCGCCGCCACCGCGGCCGGGCGCGCCGTGGTCGCCGACCTGCGCGAGCGGATGCCGTTCGCCGCCGAGCCGCTGGCCGGGCTCACGGCGAGCCAGCGGGAGGCGCTGCGGGAGCTGTTGCAGCTGGTCCTGGAGGCCTGAGGGCGGGGGGGGTTCGGGTCCGCGGCCCCGGGGGGGGCGGGGCAGGGCCGGGCCGAATGAGGGCCGGGTGAGGGTGTCGCTGTGTCTTCGGGCGCGGCGGCGCCCTCTTCGTTTCCCCGGGGTTCCCTCTTCATCTATTTTCGTCATCTTGACGAGAAGCGGGGCGGCCCAATATCGTCGACGTGACGAAAAGGGGTTCTCCGATGGCCGACATCACCAGACGATTCGGGCTGCGCCACCTGCGCGCCGTTCCCACCGCGCACATCCGCCACCTGCGGCGCGGCCGGGTCGCCCACGACGGGACCGGGCTGGCGTTCTGGTTCCGGCCGCTGACCGCGGCGATCTCCGAAGTACCGGTGGACGACCGGGAACTCGCCATGCTCTTCCACGCCCGCACCTCGGACTTCCAGGACGTCAGCGTCCAGGCGACGCTCACCTACCGGATCACCGACCCGGCCACCGCCGCCACCCGCGTCGACTTCGGCATCGACCCCGACACCGGCGCCTGGCGCGCGGCCCCGCTCGACCAGCTCGCCACACTGCTCACCGAGACCGCCCAGCAGCACGCGCTCGGCCTGCTCGCCCGCACCCCGCTCGCCGGCGCCCTCGCGGACGGGGTGGAGGCCGTGCGCGGGCGGATGACCGAGGGCCTGGCCGGCGAGCCCCGGATCACCGAGACCGGACTCGCCGTGATCGCCGTCCGGGTGGTGGCGCTGCGGCCCGAGCCCGAGGTCGAACGGGCGCTGCGCACCCCGGCCCGCGAACTGGTGCAGCAGGAGGCCGACCGGGCGACCTTCGAGCGCCGCGCGGTGGCCGTCGAGCACGAGCGCGGCATCGCCGAGAACGAACTCGCCAACCGCATCGAACTCGCCCGGCGCGAAGAGCAGTTGCTCGCCCAGCAGGGCGCCAACCAGCGGCTCCAGGCAGAGGAGGAGGCCGCGGCCGACCGGGTGCGCACCGACGCCGAGGCGCAGCGCCGCACCCGGCTGGCCGCCGCCGAGGCACAGGCCTCCCGCGAACTCGGCGAGGCCCGGGCGGCGGCGGAGGCGGCGTGGCTGGCGGCCCACCAGCAGGCCGATCCGGCGGTGCTGCGGGCGCTGGCGCTGATGCGGCTGGCGGAGCACCTGCCGCGGATCGACAGCGTGACGCTGACCCCGGACGTGCTCACCGGTCTGCTGGCCCGGCTCGGTGCACCCGGGGCGCAGCGGTGACGCTCGCCCCGCGGGTGGTGCTGGTGCACCGGCGCACCGAGTACGAGGAACTGGTGGCCCGTCACGGCACGCCCGGGCAGGCCGCGTTCTTCCTCGCGTCGCGGGGCCGGTCGGCGCGGGAGGTCGAGGAGCGGCACCGGCGGCAGGCGCAGGCGCTCGCCGGGGCGGCGGCGGCCGTGCCGCTGGACTGGCGGCGCAGCCGGGTCGAACGGGCGGACCTGCCGCGGTTCCTGTTCGAGCCGGGGGACGTGGTGGCCGTGGTGGGTCAGGATGGTCTGGTGGCCAATGTGGCCAAGTACCTGGACGGTCAGCCGGTGGTGGGGGTGGACGCCGATCCGGGCCGCAATCCCGGCGTGCTGGTGCGTCACCGGGTCGACGGGCTGGCCGGGTTGCTGCGGGCGGCGGCGCGGGGCGAGGGGGCGGTGCAGGAGCGGACCATGGTCGAGGCCGTGGCCGACGACGGGCAGCGGCTGCTGGCGCTGAACGAGGTGTACGTGGGACAGCCGGGGCACCAGACGGCGCGCTACCGGCTGGGGACGGAGGACGGCGCGTCCGACGCTGCCGGGGCCGAAGCCGGGGCCGGGGCCGGGGAGGCGCAGGCGTCGTCGGGTGTCCTGGTCGGCACCGGTACGGGTGCCACCGGCTGGTGCCGCTCGGCCTGGCTGGAGCGCGGCGGCCCGGTGGCCCTGCCCGCGCCGGGGGCGCCGGCGCTGGCCTGGTTCGTCCGGGAGGCGTGGCCCTCCCCCGCGACGGGCACCGGTCACGTGCACGGGGTGCTGGAGGCCGGGCGGCGGTTGGTGCTCACGGTCGAGTCGGAGCACCTGGTGGCGTTCGGGGACGGGATCGAGGCGGACGCCCTGGAACTCGTGTGGGGCCAGAGCGTGCGGCTCGGCGTCGCAGCGACCCGGCTGCGGCTGCTCGGCTGAGCGGGACGTGCTCGGCCGGGTGGGACGCGCGTGCGCGCTCGTCCGCGGGCGGCCGTGGCGTGTGTGCGCGGCAGGCGGGGGCGGAGGATGAAGGGGTCAGCGGGGTGGAGGGGTCAGGGGGTTTCGCGGACGATCCAGAAGGGGGACCGGCGGTACAGCGGGCCGTCGGGGTCGTCGGCCCGGACGCGGACCGGGGTGTACAGGCACAGGACCCGGCCGCCCAGCCGCCGTTCCTCGGCCGCCAGCCACCGGGACTGCAGGAGCATCCCGGCCGCCATGCCCGCCACGAACATGCCGACCGGGATCCCCGTCGCGTAGCCGACCGCGAGGCCGATCAGCAGCACCAGGAGCAGGGGCGCGGTGAGACTGCGGGAGAACAGGTCGAAGGCCTCGCCCTGCGGGACCGGCTCGGCGGTCGGCGGCGGCGGGCTCAGCCGCTCCAGCCGCTCCCGGTACCAGGGCCGGCGGGCCCGCTGGAGTCCGTAGCAGGTCGTCGCGAAGAGGAGCAGGCCGGTGCCGGCGCTCCTCAGCGGGTCCGGCTCGCCGGCTCCCCCGAGGAAGGCCGGCACGCAGCTCACCAGGCTCACGGCGAGCAGCAGGGCCCCCTGGATCCGTACCGACTGGACGAGTCCGACCAGCCGCGGACCACCGTTCATGAAACATCCCCCGTACACGTGCTCGACCAAGATCGGCAGGATCCTAACGGACGGCGGCCGGGGGTACTCCCGCAGGTGGAGACGGGTCCGGCCCCGAGGCCGACGGCGGACCGGCGGGCGCGCCGTATCGTCGGAGGCATGAGCCGAGGACTGCACCTGGACGTCTACCTGCTGGCCTTCGACACCCGGTCCCAGTCGCTGCAGGACCGCGCCCGGGCCGGCTTCCTGGTGCGCGCGGGCGCCCTGGCCGAGCTCGCCCACCGGGGCGCCGCCGCCGAGGACGCGGCGGGCCGGGTGCGGGTCGTCTCCGCCGCCGCCACCGCGGACCCGGTCCTGGACACCCTGCTCGCCGAACTGGGCAGCCGGCCGCACACCTGGAGGTCGTGGATCAGGCGCAACCGCGAGGAGACCCTGGAGGCCGTCGAGGAACGGCTCGCAGTACTCGGTGTGGTGACCATGGCGGACCGGGACCCCTACGGCCCGGTCGTGCCGCGGCGCCCGGTGGCGATGGCGGACCCGCGCGAGGCCCTGGACCTCCAGGTGCGGGTGGCCGGGCTCGTCCGCGGCGGCGCCCCGGCCGCCGCGGTGCCGTTCGCCGACGCCGTCCTCGCGGCACTGGCCGCCCACGGGCACCTGCGGCTGGTGCTCTCGCGGCACGACCGCCGGGCCCACGCCGGGCGGATCGCCGAGCTCACCGACCGGATCGCCGACCGGTCCCCGGGGCTGGCCCGGGCGGTGGGCGGGCTGAACCTGACGATGGTCGCCGCCCAGGGCGGGATGGGCGGCGGCGGCTGAGCAGCCGGGCGGGCGGCTGTCAGGCGGGGGCCGGACGGGGACGGGGGCCGGACGGAGCGGGGGCTTACTCCTCCGGTTCCCCGGCGCGGAGCAGGTCGAACAGGCGTGTGCCGCCGTCGAGTTGCAGGGAGTCCGCCGGGCTGCGGTCGTACGGGGGAGGACCGGCTCGCCGGCCGTGCCGCGGGTGCGGGCGACGGGGACGTCCGGGCCGTCGCCGGTCTCCGGGGCGGGCACGGGCAGCCGGGTGGCGCGCGCCGTCGGCGGAGAGCCACAGGCGCCAGGCGTGGCCCTCGGCGGCCGCGGGCTCGTACGGCCAGGGGCTCCGCGTCGCGCAGCAGGTGTGCCGGAACGCGTCGACGCCGTCGGTGCCGTCGGTGCCCGCGTCGGCGGGCAGCGGCTGCGGGGTGCCCGCGGTCCTGGGCGTCGTAGGTGTGCACCGTGGCCTCCTGGATCTGGTGCCGGGCGACGGCGCCGGCGGTCTGCGGCGACTGCGAGGCGCCCCACCACGTCCGGCAGCCGGCGTCCGGGCCGGCCACGCGCAGCGCGTCCGGCAGCAGCTGCGTCCCCTCGGCCGACCAGGCCGGCAGGGCCTCGCGCTCGCGGGGCGCGGCCGGACCCTCCCCTTCGCTGCGCCCGTCGGCGGGACCCACGGCGACGGTGGCGGCCCAGCGGCGGGTGCACCTCGCCCAGGTGCCGCACCAGGTCGGACACCGTCCACTCGGGGCAGGTCGGCACCTGGGCGTCCGGGCCGGGCGCGGCGGCGACCGCGGCGCGGAAGGCGGTCGACCGCTCGTCGATCAGCCGCAGCAGGGCGGGGAGTGCGAGCTCCGCTGTCACTGCGACTGCCTACCACCGGGATCCGGACCCCGCCGCCCGCTTCACTCCGTGCACACCATTCCCCGGCGGGGCCGGCGGCCCGGCGGGAGCGCGCGGCCGGAAGCGGGACGCGCGTGACGTTTGGCACTCGTTCCCTCACCGAACGTGAAAGGATCGCGGTCGGCAATGATTCACATCGACTAGGGGAAGACATGGCGGAGCGTCAGAACGGCACGGTCAAGTGGTTCAACGACGAGAAGGGGTACGGGTTCATCACCCCTGAGTCCGGGCCCGACCTGTTCGTTCACTTCCGTGCGGTCGAGGGGAGCGGCTTCAAGTCCCTGGTGGAGGGCCAGAAGGTCAGCTTCGAGGCCGTCCAGGGCCAGAAGGGGATGCAGGCCGACAAGGTCCGCATCGAGCAGTAGGCCCCGGCCCCGGGCGGGCGGTCGCGGCCGGCTCCCGTCCGCGGGCGCCCGCGGCCCGGCAGCCCGCCCGCCCGCGGATCGCGCGTCCGCCCCGGGGCCCCGGCGGAGGTCCCGCCGTCGGACGCTCCCCCGGGTCGTCCGAGCCTCCCGGGCCTCCTCGGTCCGGACACCGTCCGGGTGTTCGTCGGCCGGGCGCGGCAGGCGGGGCCGGGCCCGGCAGCCCGCACCGGCCCGCTCGCCCGAGGGCCGGCGGTGCTCCCGGCCGCGCCACACCGGCCGGACGAAGGGCACCGGCGCCCGCCGGTGGAAGCCGACGGCCGCACCGGACAGCGGCCGGTACCGGCTCTCGTCCAGCGCTCCGGGCTTGAACTCGCACCCTTCGATGACGTCGGGCCGCAGCAGGCCGAGCTCCGTCGACGCGCCGTCACGCAGCCGGGCGGCGGCCTCGTCGGCCCGGCGCATCAGCCCGCGCACCTCCGGACCGAACACGGAGACCTCCGGGATCCGGTGCCGGTGCCACAGGCAGGCCGTGAACACCCGGTCCGCCGCCCCCTCCCCCACCGGCCCCGGTCCCTGACCTGACCTGACCTGACCGCGGCCACGTGCCGGCTGCGCTCGCGCACGTCCGCCCCCAGGAGCAACGCCTCGCCGGACCAGTGCCCCGCCGGCCGGCGCCGGGCCCTGGCGGCGCGTCGGGGCGGGCCCCGTAAGGGCGGGCGCAAACGCGCCTCGGGGGCGGGAATCCGGTCGCGTCCCCCCGGAACGCGAAAGGGCCCACGGGCCTGCTCCGCCCGACCGATCCGGGAAAGTCCGCACACGATCTTCATTCCTGCAAGGTCGGACCGGTGTGTCTGACGGGCCGTGAGGTCCGGTCGGGCGGTGGCAGCACTTGCGGGGGGTCGCGGCGCGTGGCTGTCCGAAGTCGCGGCGGGCCGATCGGCGCCGCCCCCTTCCGACTCATGAACTCCGTGGAGGAGATTTTCCATGCGTGCTATCAAGCGTGTCGTCGCCCTCGCCGCCCTGACCACCCCGCTCGTCATCGGCTGCGCCGGCCTGGCCTCGGCCCAGGAGGGCCTGGACGCGGCCTGGGGCAAGGGCGCGTTCGTTGCGAACCAGAACGGCGCCGGGGTCGCGGCCGCCGGGTCCTCCGTCTCCCCCGACGGCGTCTCCCACGCCGACTTCTGGATCCGGGCGGACAACAACGGCGTCTCCGGCTCGTTCACGGGTGCGGGCGCCACCTGGAACAACGGCTGACGAAGCCCGCACCACCGCCGGCCGGCGCCGGTCGGCCGGAATGCGGGCGGGGGGGGGGGGGGGGCGCCGCCCCCCCCCCCCCCCCCCCGCCCCCCCCACGCCGCCGCGGCCCCCCCCCCC
>NZ_JBHWCL010000198.1:0-16438 GCF_042735125.1 Kitasatospora sp. NPDC059599
GCCCCCCGCCCGCCCCCCCCCCACGCAGGGTGACGGGAACGCCCCGGACCGGTCGGGCGGTCCGGGGCGTTCCCCCGTGCGCGGCAGGGTCGGCGGCGCGGCCCCGGGACGGTCGGCGCCGCCGCCTACGGGGCGCCGAAGAAGCCGTCGAGGATCTGCTGGGCGGCCGCTCCCGCGGGCAGGGTGCCGGCGCGGACGCGGGCCTCCAGGTCGGGGGCGAGGCGCTGGACCTCGGGGTGTTCGTGCAGTCGGGCGTAGAGCTGGTCGTGGACCATGGCCCAGGTCCACTCCACCTGCTGGTCACGGCGCTTGGCTGCCAGGGAGCCGGTGGCGTCGAGCACCTTGCGGTGCTGCTGCAGGCGCTCCCACAGGACGTCGAGGCCGACGTTCTCCTGCCCGCTGCAGGTGAGCACCGGCGGGCTCCAGGCCGCGTCGGGGGCCTGCAACAGGCGCAGGGCGCCGGCGAGTTCGCGGGCGGCGGCCTTGGCGTCGCGCTCGTGCGCGCCGTCGGCCTTGTTGATCGCGATGACGTCGGCGAGCTCCAGGACGCCCTTCTTGATGCCCTGCAGCTGGTCACCCGTCCGGGCGAGGCTGAGGAGGAGGAAGGTGTCCACCATCCCGGCGACGGCTGTCTCGGACTGGCCGACGCCGACCGTCTCGATCAGCACCACGTCGTAGCCGGCCGCCTCCATCACCACCATCGACTCGCGGGTGGCCTTGGCGACGCCGCCCAGGGTCCCCGAGGTCGGGGAGGGGCGGACGAAGGCCTGCGGGTCGACGGCCAGGCGCTCCATCCGGGTCTTGTCGCCCAGGATGGAGCCGCCGGTCCGGCTGGAGGTCGGGTCGACGGCCAGGACCGCGACCCGGTGGCCCAGCGCGGTCAGCATGGTGCCGAAGGAGTCGATGAAGGTCGACTTGCCGACACCGGGCACCCCGGTGATGCCCACCCGGACCGCCCCGCCCGCGTGCGGCAGCAGCCGCTGGAGCAACTGCTGCGCCAGCGCGCGGTGGTCGGGCCGGGAGGACTCGACGAGGGTGACGGCGCGCGCGATCCAGGCACGCGAGCCGTCCAGGACACCCGTCACGTAGCTGTCGAGGTCGATCGTCCTCGGTGGCATCCCTCAGCGACCCCGGCTCACAGCTCGTGGCCGAGTTCGGCGGCCAGGGCCGTGAGCAGGTCGTGGGCGGCGTCCGGGATGACCGTGCCCGGGCCGAACACCGCCGCCGCGCCCGCCGCGTGGAGCGCGTCGAAGTCCTGCGGGGGAATGACCCCGCCGACGACGATGGTGATGTCCTCGCGGCCCGCCGCGGCCAGCTCGGCGCGCAGCGCGGGCACCAGGGTGAGGTGGCCGGCGGCCAGCGAGGAGACGCCGACGATGTGGACGTCGGCCTCGACGGCCTGACGGGCGACCTCGGCCGGGGTCTGGAACAGCGGGCCGACGTCCACGGTGAACCCGAGGTCGGCGAAGGCGGTGGCGATCACCTTCTGGCCGCGGTCGTGGCCGTCCTGGCCCATCTTGGCGACCAGGATGCGCGGCCGGCGGCCCTCGGCCCGCTCGAACCGCTCGACCAGGTCGCGGGTGCGCTGGAGGGATGCCGACGGGCCCGCTTCGTCTCGGTACACACCGGAGATGGTACGGATCTGGCCGGAGTGGCGGCCGTACACCTTCTCCAGGGCGTCCGAGATCTCGCCGACGGTGGCCTTGGCGCGGGCCGCGGCGACGGCCAGGTGCAGCAGGTTGCCGTCCAGCGAGCCGCCGCGCTGCGGGCCGGCCTCGGCGGCCCGGGTGAGCGCGTCGAGCGCGGCCTGGGTGACGGCCTCGTCGCGCTCCTCCCGCAGCCGGCGCAGCTTCTCGATCTGCCGGGCGCGCACGGCGGAGTTGTCGACCTTGAGCACGTCGATCTGCTCGTCGCTCTCCACCCGGTACTTGTTGACGCCGATCACCGGCTGGCGGCCGGAGTCGATGCGCGCCTGGGTGCGGGCGGCGGCCTCCTCGACGCGCATCTTGGGGATGCCGGCGTCGATCGCCTTGGCCATGCCGCCGGCGGCCTCGACCTCCTGGATGTGCTGCCAGGCCCGCGCGGCCAGGTCGTTGGTCAGCTTCTCGACGTACGCCGAGCCGCCCCACGGGTCGATGGACCGGCAGGTGCCCGACTCCTGCTGCAGCAGCAGCTGGGTGTTGCGGGCGATGCGCGCGGAGAAGTCGGTGGGCAGGGCGAGTGCCTCGTCCAGGGCGTTGGTGTGCAGCGACTGGGTGTGGCCCTGGGTGGCGGCCATCGCCTCGACGCAGGTGCGGGTGACGTTGTTGAACACGTCCTGCGCGGTGAGCGACCAGCCGGAGGTCTGCGAATGGGTGCGCAGCGACAGCGACTTGGGGTTCTTCGGGTCGAACTGCTTGACCAGTTTGGCCCAGAGCAGCCGGGCCGCGCGCAGCTTGGCGACCTCCATGAAGAAGTTCATGCCGATCGCCCAGAAGAACGACAGCCGGGGCGCGAAAGCGTCCACGTCGAGCCCCACGTCCAGGCCCGCGCGCAGGTACTCCACCCCGTCGGCCAGGGTGTAGGCGAGCTCCAGGTCGGCGGTGGCCCCGGCCTCCTGGATGTGGTAGCCGGAGATGGAGATCGAGTTGTACCGGGGCATCTTCTGCGAGGTGTACGCGAAGATGTCCGAGATGATCCGCATCGACGGCTGCGGCGGGTAGATGTAGGTGTTGCGGACCATGAACTCCTTGAGGATGTCGTTCTGGATGGTCCCGGCCAGCTTCTCCGGCGGTACGCCCTGCTCCTCGGCGGCGACGATGTACAGCGCCAGGACGGGCAGCACGGCGCCGTTCATGGTCATCGACACCGACATCCGGTCGAGCGGGATGCCGTCGAACAGCTGGCGCATGTCGTAGATCGAGTCGATGGCGACGCCCGCCATGCCGACGTCGCCGGTGACGCGCGGGTGGTCGCTGTCGTAGCCGCGGTGGGTCGGCAGGTCGAAGGCGACCGAGAGGCCCTTCTGGCCGGCCGCGAGGTTGCGGCGGTAGAAGGCGTTGGACTCCTCGGCGGTGGAGAAGCCCGCGTACTGCCGGACGGTCCACGGCTGGTTGACGTACATGGTCGGGTACGGCCCGCGCAGGTACGGGGCGATGCCCGGGTAGGTCTCCAGGAAGTCCAGCCCGGCCAGGTCCTGCGCGGTGTACAGCGGCTTGACGCCGATGCCCTCGGGCGTGTCCCAGACCAGCTCGTCGACGTCCTTGCCGGTGGACTGCCGCCAGGCGGCCTGCCAGCGCTCGTCGGTGGCGTCCGCGGCGGCGTCGCCGTCCAGCCCGATTCCGGTGAAGTCAGGGATCATCGGGCCACTCCGATCAGGTCCAGCAGGGAGGTCAGGACGGCGACCGCGTCCCCGCCCGCGTAGATGAACTCGTCCACGCCGTCCGGCACTTCACCGGGGCGCCCGGCCAGCAGCACCTTCGTGGCACCGGCCGCCCGCAGGGCAGCGGCGACCGGTGCGGCGTGCTCGCCGTACAGGGCGTCGCTGGAGCAGAGACAGGCGACGCCGGCGCCGGAGGCGGTGAACGCCTCGGCGAACGCGGCCGGGTCCACGGACTCCAGGGAGGTCGTCGCGATGCCGCCGGCCTGGAACAGGTTGGCCGCGAAGGTGGTGCGCGCGGTGTGTGCGGAGGCGGACCCGATCGAGGCCAGGAACAGCTTCGGCCGCTCGCCGGTGGCGGCGAGCGCCGCGTCCGAGCGGTCCCGCAGGGCCTCGTACGCCTCGGCGCGGCGCACCCGCGGCAGGCCGCCGGAGAGCGCGGCCGGGGCCGGCTCGCGGACCAGCGGCTGCTCGTCCAGGTGCGGGAACTCGCTGACGCCGGTGATCGGTTCGCGCCGCTTGGCGAGCTTGACCGAGCGCTCCGCCCAGGTCGCGGCGAGCCGCTCGCCGACCAGCCCCGAGCCGAGCGCGGCCTGCTGCCCGCCGGCCCGCTCGATCTCCTGGAACCAGGCCCAAGCCGCCCGGGCCAGTTCCTCGCCCAGCTGCTCGACGTACCAGGAGCCGCCGGCCGGGTCGATCACCCGGGCCAGGTGGGACTCCTCCAGCAGGATCGACTGGGTGTTGCGGGCGATCCGGCGGGCGAAGGCGTCCGGCTGGCCGAGCGCGGTGTCGAAGGGCAGCACGGTGACGGCGTCGGCGCCGCCGACCCCGGCGGCCAGGCAGGCGATGGTGGTGCGCAGCATGTTCACCCACGGGTCGCGGGCGGTCATCATCACCCGGGAGGTGACGGCGTGCTGACGCTGCGCCGAGGCCTCGGCGGACGCCCCGGAGACCTCGGCGACCCGCGCCCAGAGGCGGCGCGCGGCACGGAACTTGGCGATCGTCAGGAACTGGTCGGCGTCCGCCGCGTAGCGGAACTCCAGCTGGCCGAGCGCGTCGTCCACCGACAGTCCGGCCGCGGTCAGCGCGCGCAGGTAGGCGACGCCGGTGGCGAGCGAGCAGCCCAGCTCCTGGGCCGGGGAGGCGCCGGCCTCGTGGTACGGCAGGGCGTCGACGGTGAGGGCCCGGACGCCCGGGTAGCCGGCCGCGCAGCGCGCGGCCAGCGCGGCGGCCTCGGCGACCAGCCCGTGGGTGCGCGCGGTGTCGCCGGTGCGGGCCTGCAGGCCGAGCGGGTCGGCGCCGAGGTTGCCGGAGGCGGCGGCGGGGGAGACCTCGCGCTGCTCGTACAGCGCGAACAACTGCTCGGCGGCGGCGGTGAAATCGGGTCCGGCGTCGAGCGCCACGGCGGCCAGGTCGAGGTACACCCCGGTCAGCGCCTCGGGCAGGGCGTCCAGCGGAAGGGCCTCGCCGCCCAGTTCCAGCCAGAGCGAGCCGACGCCGTTCTCCAGGTCGGCGAGCACGGCCTCGTTGGTGCGCCGCCGGTCCCGGTCGGCGTGCCGCTGCCGGACGTCCCACCCGGAGACGGCCGAGCCCTGCGGCCGCCCGCCGCGGACGAACGGAGGGAAGCCCGGGTAGCCGGGGTCGGCTGCGGTGTCCTCGGCGGTGTAGAGCGGGCGTGCGCCGAGCCCGTCCTGGAGCTCGGTGGTGAGTGCCTGCTCGGCGGCGGCGCCGTCCTCGGGCTGGGCACCGGACTTGCGCAGCACGCCCTGGACGAGCTGCTGCCACTGCTCTCGGTGCGCAGCCGGGAACTCGGCGGCGAGGGGGAGCCCATCGGGCGGGACCTTCATGTGCGCAGGTTAGCGCCCGTTCGCATAGCGGCAGGAGGGGCGGCGCGTGTGACCTTTCCCTCGATTTGGCGGGTTCTCGTGCACTTCGTGGGGCGGGCGGTGCCAAGGGGAGCGGGGTCCGCTCGGGCGGGCTGCGGCAGGCCGTCCCGTCGGGGCGGCGTGGCGTCGGCGTCGGTGGCTGAACCGGCGGCAGGGCCGCGTCCGTAGTCAACACCGATGGCACGGAACGCGATCGATGTCCCGTCATGGCACCGAAACGTCATGATCAGGGGGATTGCGGAACCCGGGCCCTCATCTATTAAGTTACTTCGAAGAAGGTGGGCGGGGTGACATCCCCCCGTTGCTCGTCCTGCCTGCCTTCGCCGCCCCCGGCCCGTCCGTTCCGGCCGAGATTCCCCCGAAGGAGAGCCGACCGCCCATGGGAAAGCGCCGCAAGCCCAGTCCCCCCGGTCGGGCCCGCATGGCGGTCCTCACCACGGCCATGGCGGCCGGCGGCGCGGTCCTCGCCTCGGGCACCGCCCACGCCGAACCCGCGCCGACCCTCGCCTCCGTCAAGGAGCAGGTGGACAACCTCAACGAGCAGGCCGAGCAGGCGATCGAGCGCTACAACGGCTTCCAGGCCAAGCAGCAGAAGCTCCAGAGCGACGCCAACCAGATCCAGGAGAAGGTGGTGCGCGGCCAGGAGACCATGAACGAGCTGCGCACCCGGCTCGGTTCGGTCGCCGCCGACCAGTACCGCAACAACGGCATCGACACGTCGGTCCAGCTGATGCTCGACTCCGACCCGGCCGCGTACCTGGAGCGCGCCGCGGTGCAGAACCAGGTCGCCGACTCCCAGGCGAGCCTGCTGAAGCAGGCCCAGGACGAGCAGCGCAAGCTCGACCAGGACCGCGCCGAGGCCACCGCGACGCTCGCCGAGCTCGACACGGTCGGCAAGCAGCTGGCGGAGCAGAAGAACGACATCCAGACCAAGCTGTCCAAGGCGCAGGACATGCTGAACAAGCTCAGCGCCGAGGACCGGGCCAAGATCAACGCCCAGCAGTCCGCCGAGAAGGCCAAGGCCGAGGCCAAGCAGGCAGCCGCCGCAGGGGCGGCGGACCGCGCCTCCCGATCCGCCGACCGCCCCGACATGAGCACCCCGGCGCCGCCCGCGAGCGGCCGGGCCGCCTCCATCATCGCGTTCGCCCAGGCCCAGCTCGGCAAGCCCTACGGCTGGAGCAGGACCGGTCCCGACAGTTTCGACTGCTCCGGCCTCACCAGCATGGCCTACCGGGCGGCGGGCGTCACGATCCCCCGGATGTCCCAGGACCAGTGGAAGTTCGGCCCGCACATCGACCGGGCCAACCTCCAGCCCGGCGACCTGGTCTTCTTCTACGACGACCTGCACCACGTCGGGCTGTACATCGGCGACGGCAAGATGATCCACGCGCCGCGCACCGGCAAGAACATCGAGGTGCTGCCGATCGCGGTGATGCCCTACATGGGCGCCGTCCGCCCGGCCTGACCGCGGACCCGACGGCCCGCTCCCTCTCCGGCGGGGGCGGGCCGACGCCGTTTCCGGGCGGACGGCCTACCGACCGGCCCGGGCGCACCGCGCCCGGCCCGCGCCCGTCACGGGTGCGGTGCGCAGGCCAGCAGGTACGGCAGCACCGGTAGCACCGGCAGTGCCGCCACCCCGAGCCGCCGGGCGAGCCTTCGCCGGCCGCCGCCGGGGCGGGCCAGCCGCCGGACCCTGGCCAGCACCCCGGTGGCGGCCACCCCGAGCGCCCCGCCGTCCGGGACCGCAACTCCGGCGGTCGCCAACGCACAGAGCGCCGAAGCCAGCTCACCCCGCGACACCTGGGCCAGCGCCGCGTCGTCCGCCGCCATCTCCAGCAGCAGCGCGACCTCGGAGCACCCCAGCCGGGCCAGCGGCAGCCGCCCGAGGAGCAGTGCGAAGGTGTCCGCCGGCAGCCGGAGCAGGTGGTGGCGGCCCCGGAGGTGTCCGTGCTCGTGCGCGACGGCCGCGGCGACCTGCCGCTCGTCCAGCAGCCGCAGCGCCCCGCGCGACAGCACGACCCGGGAACGGCGCCCGGGCAGGCAGTAGACGGTGGGGTGCGGGTGATCCAGCACCAGCGCGCCCCAGCGCCGGTCGGGTACGGCGACCACGTCCAGCAGCGCCCGGTGCCGCCGACGGGCCCGTCCGGTGCGGACGCCGACGGTGGTCACCAGGGCGGCGACCACCGCCCCGGCGGCGGCCAGCAGCCACCAGTCGTGGGTGTGCGGGAGGACGGCGCCGGGCGGCTCGGCGTGGGGGAGCAGGCCGAGCAACCCGGCCGGCTCGTGGGCGAAGGACTCCAGCGCGTGGTGCGCGGCGAGCAGCAGGGCCACCGTGAAGGAGGCCATCAGCGCGAGCCAGAGCACCGCGCCGGCCAGTGGACGGGCCTGGAGCCGGGCGGAGCCGGCCAGCCGGCGGGGCAGCAGGACGCCGGTCACCGCCAGGTACAGGCCCAGCAGTGCGAGGGTCACTCGGGGTCCCGGGACTTCACCTGGGCGAGCGCCGAGAGCAGGGCGGAGGCTTCGTCGCCGCTGATCCGGTCGACGAAGCGGAGCAGCGCGCCGGCCCGGTCGGAGGTGGTCTCCAGAGCCTGGTGCATCAGCCGGGCGGTGTACTCCTCGCGGGTGCAGGTCGGCTCGTACACCCAGGC
Organism: Kitasatospora sp. NPDC059599; assembly: GCF_042735125.1. NCBI lineage: Bacteria > Bacillati > Actinomycetota > Actinomycetes > Kitasatosporales > Streptomycetaceae > Kitasatospora > Kitasatospora sp. NPDC059599. Next base: position 7,893 of record NZ_JBHWCL010000198.1, read on the forward strand.
GCGGCCGACCTTGTCGCGACGCAGCCAGCCCTTGGTGTGCAGGATGTCGGCGACGGTGGTGACGGTGGTGTACGCGACGGCCCGCTGCTGTTGCAGGTCGTCCACGACCTCGCGCACCGTGGCCGGCCGGCCCCAGGACCAGAGCCGGTCCATGATCTCGGCCTCCAGGTCGCCGAACCCGCGTAGCACCGCCCTGTCTCCCTCGCCGAGCCCACCGCCGGCGCCCTTCGCCCGCCGGAACGCGGCCCATGGTACGGCGAGCGCCGGGCGCCCGTCCCCGGCCGGCAGGGGAGGGCGCCCGGCGCGTTCCGGGTCGTGTCCGGGTGGTGCCCGGATCGTGTCCGAGCGGTGTCGGTCGGTGTCGACCATGGTCCGGTCGATGCCCGGAGCCGATCGGTCGGTGCTCGACGGCCCGGCGCTCGACGGCCCGGGGCCCGACCGGTGTCCGGGGTCGACCGGCCACCGCGGGCGGCGGTGACCGGTCGGGGCCGCGGGGCGGCGGTCAGGACAGCCGTCGTCCCAGCGGGATGCGGGACTTGGTGAACAGCGCGGCGAGCAGCCCGGCCACCACCGGCAGCACCAGCACCACCACCAGCAACTCGACCCAGGGCGCGGTGATCAGCGCCGGCTTGGCGCCGAACCCGCTCGCCCGGGACTTCAGCAGCCCCACCGCCGGCACGAATCCGTTGGCCGCCCCGAGCAGCGCCCCCAGCAGCGCGATCAGCGCGCACTGGAGGCCCGCCATGGTGCGGCGGATCCGCGGCGGTGCGCCGACGGCGGCGAGGGTCGCCTGGTCCTGCCGGGAGTCGGCGGCCGCGAGGCCGGTGGCGATCCCGGCCGCGCCGAGCACGACCAGCGCGGCGAATCCGGTGAGCGCCAGCGTGAGTGCGTCGCTCTTCGGCTGGAAGCCGCGCTCGATGGTCAGTTCGGCCATCCGGTCCAGCCGGACCGCGGCCGCCTCGGCGCGCTGCTGCGACTTGCGGTCGGGCGGGGTGGCGGGCAGCCAGACCGAGCCGGTCGGCTGGGCGGAGAGCCCGAGGCGCGGCAGCACGGAGGGCAGCACCAGGCCCTGGGCGAAGCCGGCGGCGGCCGGGTTGTCGACCAGGACGGCGTCGACCGGTACCTCCTGGAGGTCGGGCTTGGGGACCTCGCCCGGCTGCACGGTGCCGCTGCCGCCGCGCAGCATCATCACGGCCTTGCCGTCGGCGCCCACCAGGGACTTGTCGAAGACCAGCAGCTTGCCTGCGGCCAGCGCCTGCTCGACGGCCGGGTCGTGGACGGCGAAGAGGTTGTGCAGCACGGTGGCGTCACCGGCGGCCAGGTGCGGTGGGGCACCGAGGCCGCGCAGGTTCACCGGGCCCTTCAGCTGGACGACGCTGGAACAGTTGTCGCAGAAGCGGTACTGGACCTCGGCGAGGTCCCCGCGCGGGCCGAGACCGGTCAGCTGCTTCTCCAGTTCGCCGCGCAGCCGGTCGAGCCGGGGCCCGTCGACGTGGCTGGTGAGCTGGACGGCGCCGTACGGGGCCTGCGGCCGGTAGTCGCGCCGGTTCTCGGCGTCGGTGCTGGTGGTGTAGACGCCGATGGCGACGGCGCCCGCGACGGCGGCCATCACCGCGGCGACCGCGGGGGCGGTGCGCGAGCGGTGCCGGGCGGAGTCGCGCAGCGCGAGCCGGGGCCCGAGCGGGAGCCGGCCGGCGGCGCGGCCGACCAGGGCGACCAGCATCGGGGTGCAGAGCAGCAGTCCGAGTTCGGCGGTCACCGAGCCGCCGAGCACGGTGAGCGTCCGGGTGTCGTAGCCGCCGATGCCCGGCTGGTCGCGCTGCACGGCGCCCGCGCCGTACATCGCGAGGACGGCGCCGGCGGCGACCAGCAGCACGCCGCCGACGGTGACCCAGCGGCTGGGGCCGCGGACGGTGTCCCGGCCGGTGAGGCCGGCGGTGACGCTGCGGCGGGCGGCCTGGACGGCGGGCAGCGCGGCCGCGAGCAGGGCGGTGACCAGGCCGATTCCGGCGATCGCCAGGAGGTCCAGCGGGGGCAGGGCGAAGTGTCCGAAGCGCGTGCCGCCGACCCGTTCGATCTGCGGCCGGAGCGCGGCGACGAGTCCGGTGCCGAGCGCCACGCCGGCCACCGCCCCGACCGCGCCGAGGACGAGGCCGCCGCCGAGGACGACCGCGCCGACGTGGGTGCGGCGGCCGCCGGCTGCGCCGAGCAGGGCGAGCTGGCGGCGCGAGCGGCGGGCGCCGACCGCGAACGCGGGCCCGGCGAGGAGGGCGACCTCCAGCAGTGCCATGCCGGTGACGGTGGCGACAACGACCTCGGTGTTCTTGCCGGTGGCCTGGTCGCCGAGGCGGAACGCGTCGCGGTAGTAGGGGACGGCCCGTGCCGGCGGCGGGGCGAGCGCCACCGAGCGCGCGGTGAGCGTGTAGCCGTGGGCGTTGAACCGCTGGACCTCGGCCCAGTCGAGCGCCGTCCCGGACGGCAGCCGCACCAGCCACGCGCCGCGTTCGGCCGGCCCCTTCCCGGCGGCCGGCCGGTCGGCGCTCTGGGCGGCGATCAGCTGGTCCAGCAACTCTCCGGGGCGGGCGACGAGTTCGACCCGGCCGAGCTCGTCCGGGTGTTCCACGACGCCGGTGATGGTGTAGGTGGTCCGCTCCAGCCCCTGGACGGTGGTGGTGCCGCCGGGCTTGAGCCCGGAGTGGTCCAGGAAGGCCCGGGTGACGGCCACTTCGTGCGGGGCGCTCGGGGCGCGGCCCTCGACCAGGTCGATCCGGCCGCGCCAGATCGGGTCGGCGAGGTTCGCCTCGGTGGTGAGGGTGCGGACGAGACCCTCGGGCGAGGTCGCGCCGGTCTCCGGCCCCGGCCGGGCCGGGGTGAGCGCGCTGCCGGGGGGCAGCAGCGCGCCGACCAGGGTGACCGGATCGGTGCCGGCGCCCTTCAGCTGCTCGGCGGTGGGCTGTTCCCCCGGGCGGGGCTGGACGGCGAAGGCGCCGTCCTCGGCGACCGGGGCCTGTTCGACGGTGCGGCCCGGGTCGAGGGCGGTGACCAGGGCGTCCGCCCCGCCGACCACCCGCTCGACCCGCTCGGCGGGGCTGAGCTGCCCGCTGCGGTGGACCACGTCGGCGCCGGTGACGCCGAGGACGGGCAGGGCGATCATGGCGACGATCAGGGCGCTGCGGCCCTTGGCGCGCAGGGCGTCGCGGCGGGCGATGCGCAGGGCGACCCGCCAGGCTCCGAGCCTCACCACGTCATCTCCTCGGTGCCGCCGGGCCGGTGGACGGCGGCCGGGCACGTCGCGGAGCGGTAGCCGGGGCTCTCCGAGGCGATCGCGCCGTCCCGCAGGTGGACGATCCGGTCCGCCCAGCCGGCGTGCGCGGCCTCGTGGGTGACCATCATCGCGGCGGCGCCGGCGTCGCAGCGGGCGCGCAGCACGCCGAGCACGGCCTCACCGGTGGCGGAGTCGAGGGCGCCGGTGGGTTCGTCGGCGAGCACCAGCCGGCGTTCGCCGATCAGGGCGCGGGCGATCGCGACGCGCTGCTGCTGGCCGCCGGACATGTCGTCGGGGAAGCGGTCGGCGAGTTCGCCGATGCCCAGTTCCTCCAGGGCGGCCAGTGCCTCCCGGCGGGCCCGGCGTCCCGGGACGCCGTCGAGTTCGCGGGGCAGGGCGATGTTCTCGGCGGCGGTGAGCGCCGGGATCAGGTTGTAGTCCTGGAAGACGTACCCGATGGAGCGTCGCCGCAGATCGGCGAGCCTGCCGCGGCGGAGGCCGCCGAGCGGGACGCCCTCCACCAGCACCTCGCCGCCGCTGGGCTGGTCCAGTCCGCCGGCCAGGGTCAGCAGGGTGGACTTCCCGGAGCCGGACGGCCCCATGACGGCGACGAACTCGCCGGGGTGGACGGCCAGGTCGATGCCGCGCAGGGCGTGCACCTCGGCGGCGCCCCGCCCGTGCACCCGGGTGACGGAGGCCAGGCGCAGGACGGGCGCGGGCCGGGTCGGATCGGTGTGGGACACACTTCCCCCTCGTGGGCTGCTCAACTGCATATGTCGGTGAACTATATATGCCGGAGACGAGTATCCAAGGCCGGGTCGGGTCCGGTCAAACTTCTACAAAGCTGTCGAGCAATGGTCGGAAGCCCGGCAGGGCCGACGGAGGCGTCCTGCGCGCCTCCCCGGCCGCGGTGGCGGCGATGGCCATCATCAAGATCGTCCGGACCGCCCCGGGGCGACCGACCCGCCGGTACCCCGACCCCGTGAAGGAGGTGCCGTCGTGCGCGCCCCGACCACCGCCCCGGCACTCGAACAGGTCGTCAGCCGGCTGTCGTCGGAGCCGGGGGTGCGTGACCTGCACTGGTACCTGGACGAGGAACCGGACGAGGAGCCGGACGACCCGGGCGGCCCGGCGCTCGCCTGAGGGAGTAGAACGGAAGGACCGTCACACGAACCGCCTGGGAGGCCCGATGCTGACCCCCGACCCCGATCCCGAGCACGGGCCGCTGGTGCCGATGCTGCTGGTCCTGACCGTGGTCACCGGAGTGGTGGACGCCGTCAGCTACCTCGAACTGGGCCACGTCTTCGTCGCCAACATGACCGGGAACGTGGTCTTCCTCGGCTTCGCCCTGGCCGGCGCGCCCAACCTCTCCGCCACCGCCTCCCTCGCGGCGCTCGCGGCCTTCCTCCTCGGCGCCCTGACGGGCGGCCACCTCGCCCGCCGCCTGCCCGGCCACCGCGGCCGCTTGCTGGCCACCGCCGTCGGCGTCCAGTCCGGGCTCCTCGCGGTGAGCACCGTCCTGGCGGCGGTCGTCGGCCACACCGCCGACCCGGTCCGCTACACCCTGATCGGACTGCTCGGCTTCGCCATGGGCGGCCAGAACGCGGTGGTCCGCGCACTCAAGGTCCCCGACCTCACCACCACCGTGCTCACCATGACCATCACCGCCCTCGCCGCCGACCGCACCGGCCTGCGCCGACTCGCCTCCGCCGGCTGGATGTTCGCGGGTGCCCTGCTCGGCGCCCTCCTCGTCCTCCACGCGAACGTCCCGACCGCCCTCGGCCTGGCCCTCGCCCTCCTCCTCGCCGTGGCCGCCCTCGTCCACCGGGCCGCCCGGCCCACCCCCGCCCCGGCCTGGACCCGGCCCCGCTGAACAGCCCGGCCCTCGCCGAGGCGTCCGGCCCCGCCGAACAGCCCGGCCCCCGCGGAGCCGCCCGGCCCCGTGGCCCGTGGTCAGTCCTCGGTGCGCTGACCGGCGCGGCCGCTCCAGCGGGGTTCGAGGCGGGCCCAGGCGTCGGCCCAGGCGCTCTCGGCGCGGCGGTCGAGGGCGTGCAGGCGCAGTCGCAGCACGAGCACGACGAGGGCGAGCAGGGTGAGGAGGGTGCCGATGCCGGTGCAGGCGGCGGAGACGGCGAGGGCGGCGCGGTCGACCGGGGGAGCGGAGGCGTTGCCGGCCCGGTCGATCCAGATCGGGACGCGGCCACCGGCGGTGGCCGCGTCCGGGGCCTGGACGATGCCGGAGCGCGGGGTGCCGTCGGGGGCGGTCCACGCGACGTCGACGTCGGTCCGGTTCCGGTAGCCCCCGGCGAAGCGCCCGCCGGTGGCGGCGCCGCGGTCGGGGACGCCGCGCACCACGGCGTCGACCCGCTGCAGCCGTGTGCGTTCGGCGGCGGCCTGGGGCGCCGCACCCCGGTAGAGCAGCAGTGCGCCGACCACCGAGAGGGCGACGGTGAGCACCGCGCCGAACGCGGCGAGCAGCCAGGCCCGGGCCCGGGAGCGGTCGAGCGGACGGACCAGCGGTTCGTGCCGGGCGCCGAGGGCCCGCCGCAGCTGACGGCCGGTTCGCCGCGGGAGCGACGCGGGCCGTGTGGGGCGGGGTGCGCTGGACACGTTGACGGCTCCTCAGGGGTGCTGGGGCGAAAGGAGGTTCGCCACCAATTTCCACCCCGGGCCCCTCCGCGCACAAGAGTCGTGCGCGTTCGTAGCACCGCCACGCCCGTGGGGCGTCCCGCCAGTGCCGCTCGGCCCCGCCGCCGGGACGTTCGGCCCTCGGCAGCGCCGGGCCGGGCAAGGCAGGCTGGGTACCGGCGGCGCCCCCCGTGCCTGGGCGCGGCCGTGGCCCGGTTCGACCGTGGGGGTGCCGGGCCGAACGGCGGAGCAGGGGGTGGTCGTGGGGCCGCCCCCTGCTTTCCCGCGTCCCGACGTCGGCGTCCTTCCAGGTCGGAGCATTCTTCTCGCCATGTATACACTCGGAGTATACGTCGGGTGTATGGTCCTCCCATGAGTGTTCCTTTGACCCTGCTGGGGCTGCTGGAGCGGGAGCCGAGCCACGGCTACGACCTCAAGCGCGACTACGACGCCCTCTTCGGCCGCGGCAAGCCCCTCCCGTACGGCCAGGTCTACGCGACCCTCGGCCGGTTGGCCCGCGACGGCAAGGTGGTGGCCGGTGAGGCGGAGCCCGGCGACGGGCCCGAACGCAAGCGGTACGTCATCACCGACACGGGGGCGACCGAGTTCGAGGACTGGCTCCGGGAGCCCGTCGCACCCGAACCCAACCTGCAGTCCGTGCTGTTCACCAAGGTGGTGCTGGCCCTGATGCTGGGCCGCGACGCCGAGCAGTACCTGGACGCCCAGCGCGCCGCCCACCTGCGCCGGATGCGCGAACTCACCGAACTGCGGCGCACCGGCGCCCTGGTGGACGCCCTGCTCGCCGACCACGGCCTGTTCCACCTGGAGGCCGACCTGCGCTGGATCGACCTCACCACCGCCCGCCTCGACGCGCTCGCCGCGGAGGTGCGGGCATGACCGCCGTGATCGAGGCCCGGGACGTCACCCTCTCGTTCGGCGAGACGCCCGCGCTGCGCGGTGCGAGCCTGTCCGTCCAGGCGGGGGAGGTGCTCGCCGTCATGGGCCCCAGTGGCTCGGGCAAGTCGACGTTACTCCACTGCCTGGCCGGCATCCTGGTGCCCGACTCGGGCGAAGTGCTGTTCGACGGGCAGCGGCTGGACACCCTGTCCGAGGCCCGGCGCAGCGCCCTGCGCCGGGACACCTTCGGCTTCGTGTTCCAGTTCGGCCAGCTGGTACCGGAGTTGACGGCCGAGGAGAACGTCGCCCTGCCGCTGCTGCTGAACGGCGTACGACGGTCCTCCGCCCTGGCCGAGGCCCGCCCCTGGTTCGCCCGCCTCGGCCTGGACGGAATGGAAGGCCGCCGCTCCGGCGAGCTGTCGGGTGGTCAGGCCCAGCGCGTCGCGCTGGCGCGTGGCCTGGTGGCCCGCCCCCGGGTGCTCTTCGCCGACGAGCCGACCGGCGCGTTGGACTCGCTGACCGGCGAACAGGTGATGGAGCTGATGGTCACCTCGGCCAAGGAGCAGGGCACCACCGTCGTCCTGGTCACCCACGAGCCCCGGGTCGCCGCCTATGCCGACCGCGAGGCGATCGTCCGCGACGGGCGGGCCCGTAGCCTCACCGCCGGACCGGTGGCCCCGTGATCGCCTTCTCGCTCCGGCTGGCCGTCAGCGGCGGCCGGGAGGCGGTGGCCCGGCTGATGACGATCGTGGCGGCCGTGGCGATCGGCGTCGGGCTGCTGCTGTCGACCTTGGCCAGCGTCGACGCGATCGACCGCGCCAACCAGCGGCAGTTCTGGATGAACACCGGAGTCAAGGGCGGGACCGTCGCCGCCCCGGTGGACCCGCTCTGGTGGAGCGCCCGGATGGACTACTACCGGGGGAGGGCCGTCTTCCGCGCCGAGGTCGCCGCCACCGGGCCCACCTCGCCCGTCCCGCCCGGCCTGAGCGCGTTGCCGCCCCCCGGCGAGTACTACGCCTCGCCCGCCCTGGCGAAGCTGCTGGGCACGACGCCGGCCGTCGAACTCGGCGACCGCTTCCCCGGCCGACTGGCCGGAACGCTCGGCGACGACGCGCTGCCCTCCCCGGACACCCTGGCGGTGGTCGTGGGCCGCACGGTGGACGAGGTCAGGGCCCTGCCGCGGGCCACCACCGTGACGACCGTCGCCACCGAGCTGCCCGCCGTGTGCGACAACGACTGCTACGGCGCGGGCGTGCACGACGACGCCCTGGTGCTGGTGCTCACCGTGGTGGCCGGGGCGCTGATCTTCCCGGTGCTGGTCTTCATCGGCACGGCCACCCGGCTGTCCGCCGCCACCCGGGAGCAGCGCTACGCGGCGATGCGGCTGGTGGGGGCCACACCGGGCCAGGTGTCGGTGATCTCGGCGGTGGAGTCCACGGTGGCGGCGGTGGTCGGTACGGTGCTCGGCTTCGGCACGTACGCCGCGTTGCGGCCGGTGGTGGCCGAGGTGCCGTTCACCGGTGACCGGTTCTTCGCCGGGGACGTCAGCCTGAGCCCGGCGCAGGCGGTCGGCGTGGCACTGGCCGTGCCGCTGGCGGCCGCGCTCGCCGCCCGGTTCGCGCTGCGCCGGGTCGTGATCTCGCCGCTCGGGGTGTCCCGTCGGGTCACCCCGAAGCCGCCGAGCCCGTGGCGGCTGGTGCCGCTGGTGGCCGGCCTCGGCGAACTCGGCTACTTCGCCGTCAACCACCCGGCGACC
>NZ_JBHWCL010000199.1:0-15646 GCF_042735125.1 Kitasatospora sp. NPDC059599
CAGGTGCCGTCGGTGTTGCGCTGATTGTCGAAGACCTTGCCGTTGGCGAGGGTCTGGACGTGCATGGTGCCGTCGGTGAGGCCGGTGGCGGAGACCGCGGTGATCTGGCCGTTTCCGTCGAGCAGGGCCGCGCCGGTCCAGGTGCCGTCCGTGTTGCGCTGGTTGTCGAAGACCTTGCCGTCGGCCAGGGTCGTCACGTGGAACGTCCCGTCCGGCAGCGCGGTGGTCGCGGTCTGCGTGATCCGGCCGCTCCCGTCCAGCAGCGCCGCGTTCGTCCAGGTGCCGTCGGCGTTGCGCTGGTTGTCGAAGACGGACCCGCCCTTCACCGTGTCCACCCGCATGACCGGCGAGTTCTGCTGCTGCTGCAACCCGACCGGGCTGGCGTAGCCCTTGAGGTTCACGTTGTAGCCACCGCTGACCCACTCGACGGCGCCGACGCTGCCGGAGCCGCGGTTCCTTGAGACGAGCCCGTGCTGGTTGCCCCCGATCCAGTCGATCGTTCCGTCGGAGTTCACGGCGGTGACGATCGCGACGTGGTCGTAGTCCGTGCCGCCGAAGGACTTCGGGTGGAAGAACACCGCGTCGCCGACGTGCGGAGTCGAGGAGAGCCCCCCGTCGTACTTGTTGGCGTAGGTCTCGAAGCTGTTGGCGAGGTCGTTCAGCACGCCGAGGCCCTGCACGCCGTTCTGGGACCACACCCACCCGGCGAAGTCGGCGCACCAGGCCTGCCCGCCGCAGGAGTTGTGCTGGCCGCTGCCGGGGGCGTAGTAGCCGTTGCCCCCGTTGCCGCACAGGCCGTTGCCGAGCTGGCCGGTGGCGGTGCTGACTATTCCGCTCGCACTTCCGGCGTGCGCCACGCCGGTCGAGAGCATGCTCAGGCTTGCCACGGCCAGTGCGGTGGTGACACCGATCGAGGCGAAGCGCTTGGCGGTCTTGGGCATGTCTGTCCCTTTCGGATCGATGGAGCTGGGATGGAGCTGGAGAGGGCCGAGGATGTTCCGGCCCGTTTCGGCGTGCCGCCGAGCGGTGCCGGTCAGCCCGCGGTCACCGCGACGGACTGTGCGGCGGCCGCCAGTTGGGACCCGTCGGCGCCGACGACGGAGAGGGATGCCAGCGACTGCTGCGGCCGCGAGCCGGCCGGCACCGCGATCCGGTACCGGATCGTCAGGGAGCCACCCGCGGGGACGGCGTACGAAGCAGCGGCCGGGTTGACGCCGATCGGGGCGCCGCCCGTGTCGGTCGCCGAGTCCGGCAGCCAGCTGCCGGTCGCCGGGTCGAGGCGCGACAGGGTGCTCGTGACCCCCTTGCCGGAGAGCACGAGCGAGGGGGAGACCGCGGACAGTGCCCTGCCGGTGCGGTCGGTGAGGACGACGGAGAACTCGACGGGCTTCCCGTCGGTCTTCAACTCGGTGGGAAGGCCGCTGAACTGGGCCTCGAGTCCGGTCTGCCGTGGAGCGTCGGCCGGTACGGCGCCGTTGCCCGCGGCTGCCGCCGTCGGTGCGGGTTTCGGCGCTGCGCCGGTACCGGCCTGCGGGCCCGCAGGGGGCGCGGATGACGCGGCGGGCGAAGCGGAGGCCGGCGTCGACGGTGCGTCAACATCGTTACTGACAGTGGGAGATGACTGCACACTCGGCGGATCCGTTGCGGATGGGAGTGCCGGTGTCGCGATGACGGGCGCCGCCAGGGAGCCGGAGGCCGCCGCCTGGCCGTGGCCAGTGGGCGCGGTCCCGCACCCTCCGAGGCCGAGAACGGCAGCGGATGTCATGGTCATGACTACTAAGACGACGGTTCGCCGGGCGGAATGGGGCATGGCGACACTTCCTCGGGATCTTCGGATGGTCATTCGCGGGCGATGCGAGGCGCCGATGCCGCCTGTGGTGCGAGGCGAACGGGCGCGGAGCGCCGGCTTCGGTCGACTGCCGTGCCGACGTCGGTGGTGCGGCCTTGCGGGGCGCACTCGACGGCTCGGTGCCGCGATCACATCCTCATCTGCGATCTGACCCGCTGTCAATCATTGATTGAAAATCGCGAAGTGCGGAAACGGGGGATTTTGCCGAGAACATCCTGAAAGATTCCCCAGATGTCTCCAGGGTGCGAGTGCCGCTCCGATGTCAGGATTCACTTTGCTGAATCCGATCGAACCCGCCCGAGGATGTCCGATGTGTCCGGAACCGCTGGGGAGCTCTCTCCCGGTGGGCATGACAAAGCACCGATCCGCCGGGTTCGGTCGGATCGGTGCGATGGGAGCAGTGGTCAGGCCGAGATGGCAGGCCTGCGTGGTCAGGTCAGGGTGATCCGGATGCCGACGGTGCCGCGCTCGCCGCGCCGCAGCCGGCTGCCGAGCAGGGTGAGCACACCGACCAGGCCGTACTTCTGGCGCAGCAGCGTGCGGTAGGCGGCGGTGCGCTCGGGGCCGAGGATCTCGGCGGTCGCCGGGTACTGCTCGCCGGTCGGCCGTCCCTTGACGTCGCACGGGCCGACCAGCACGTCGGCACGGTTGCGGATCCGCTTGACCTTCCACGAGTCCGCGACGGTCCAGATGCCGAGCGCCTCCCCGTCACGGACCACCCACACCGGGGTCGGCACCGTGGTGCCGTCCTTCTTGTACGTGGTGACGAGCAGGTAGCTCCCGGCGGAGAGTCGGACGATCCGGGCGAGCCGGTCCGAGGCGGAGGGATCGGGCGTGGTCATGGCCGGAAGTCTAGAGGGCGCGGGACGCTGCGGCGATCACCGGGCGTGATCACCAGAACCGCGCGAGCGCGCTCTGCTTGAACGGGGTCGGGGGGACGCACAGGTCCCCGGCGAAGGGACGGTCCAGCACCAGGACGAGCAGCAGGCTGAATCCGATCAGCGCGGCCACCGCCCCGACGAACAGCAGCCGCACCCGCCGGCTGCGGATCCCGTACAGCAGGGTCAGCAGGAGGATCACCAGCGCGCCGCCCACGATCAGCGCCTGGAGCAGCGCGGGCAGTTCGTCGAGGCTCTTGTTGATGCGGTCGCGGCGCTGGCCGGCCGCGTCGTTGAGGCTGTCCAGGGCCTTGGCGTAGAAGGCCTGCTCGGACGCGGACTGCGGCTCGTACCCGCGCAGTGCCGCGTACATCGTGTCCACCTCGGTGGCCGTCACCGAGAAGTCGCCGCGGCCGGCCCTCATCAGCGGCCACCCCTGTTCGACCACGCCGTGCACGTAGTCGCGGACCGCGGCGTCCACGGTGGTCCGGACGTCGGGCGGGAAGGCCCGGGCGTCCAGGACGATCTGGGAGATCGCCGTCGCCTCGGTGGCGACCACCTTCTGGGTGTCCTGCAGTTCCGTCCACAGGTTGACGATGACGAAGGCGAGGATGATGCCGTAGATCGCCCCGAACATGCCGAGCACCACGCCCACCATGTCGTTGTTCTCGCCCCCGGCGAGGGACGGGAAGCGGCGGGTGGTGAGGACGCTGCCCAGCAGGGCCAGCATGACGAGGCCGCCGACCACCAGCAGCGCGAGCAGGGTGGTGGAGAGGTGGTTCAGCAGCCAGAGTTCCACGGCCCGCCCCGGTCGCTCACCGGGACCGGGCGGTGCGGGCGGCGAGGGTGGTGCGGGCGCGGCGGAGCAGGGCGCGGGCGCGGCGGGTCAGGCGGCGGTGGCCCCGGCCACCGACGCCGGTGGCGCCGCCCACGGCGGTCGCGCCGCCGCGGTACGCCGGGCCGGTGGTGGCGGGGCCGGTGGTGGCGGGTCCGACGGAGGCCGGCCTGCCGCGGTACGCCGGGCCGGACCGGGCCTGGGCCTGGGCCTGGGCTGTGGCTCTGGCGGTCCGGGTGCGGGAGGGGACGGCGCGGTGGCGGGCCGCGGCACGGGCGGTGGCCCACACGGCGAGGACGGTGCCGAGGACGGCGGCCGTCCAGACGGCGGGGGCGAGGCCGGGGCCGTCGCCGCTGATGACGGGCGGCCGGGACCACGGGGGCAGCTGGGAGGCGGCCGCGGCTTCCGGGGCGGCGGAGGAGCCCCCGGGAGCGGTGGCGGCCGGGGCGGCGGTGTCCTGGACCAGCTGCCCGACCGGCTGGACCTTCCCGGCCGCCGCGAAGCCCCAGTCGAGGAGGCTGGCGGCCTCGTCGTAGACCTTGCCCTGCGCCTCCGGGTGCATCACCGTCACCAGCAGGGTGCGGCCGCCCCGTTCCGCGGCGCCGGTGAAGGTGGCGCCCGCGTTGGTGGTGTAGCCGTTCTTGACGCCGATCAGGCCCGGGTACTTGCCGAGCAGCCGGTCGGTGTTGGCGATGTCGAAGCTGGTGCGCCGGCCGGTGAGCTTGTCCAGCCCGCCGGGGAAGCTCGCGGTGCGGGTGGCGCAGTAGGAGCGGAAGTCGGCGTTGCGCAGCCCGGCCCGGGCGAACAGGGTGAGGTCGTAGGCGGAGGAGACCTGACCGTCCATGTCGTACCCGTCGGGCGAGGCCACCTTGGTGTCCTTCGCCTGCAGGGTGCGGGCGCGGGCCTGCATGTCGGCGACGGTCTGCTGGATGCCGCCGTTCATGTGGGCGAGGACGTGGACGGCGTCGTTGCCGGAACTGAGGAAGACGCCCCGCCAGAGGTCCTCGACCCGGTACGGCAGGTTCTCCTTGACACCGACCAGGCTGCTGCCGGCGCCGAGGTCGGCCAGTTCGGCCGGGGTGACCTTGTGTTCCAGGGAGCGGTCGAACCTGGTCATCACGGTGTCGGCGAACAGCATCTTCAGCGTGCTGGCCGGAGGCATCGGCAGATGGGCGTTGCGGGCGGCGAGTACCTCGCCGGTCCCGGCGTCGGCGACCAGCCAGGAGCGGCCGGACAGCTCGGCCGGCAGTGCGGGCGCCCCGCTGAGCGGTGCGACCTGGACGTCGGGGCTGCCGAGGCGCTCCCCGCCGACCACGGCGGCACCGTCCTGCCCGAACGCCGTGAGGGCCATCGGACCCCCGACGGCGAGCGCCAGCGCCGATGCGGCGGCGCCGGCCGCGACCCCGGTGACGTACCGGGGCCTGCGCCGCTGGTGTCTCGGCTGCACACACGCGGGCCGCACACGCGCGGGCCGCTCGCGCTCGGTCGGCACGCGCTCGGGCTGAACTCGCTTGGGCTGCACACCGCGAACGTACCCGGGCCGCCGTCCGCCCGCCGTGCCTGCTGCTCCGTCCGGTGCCCGCGCGACGGCGCCGGCGGACGGACCCTCGCACGCGACTTTGGTGGCGCCCGGTCGCGCCGAAAGTCGGATGCCCGGGCGGTGGCGGATTCCTAGGCTCGGGGGTATGAAGACGCTGCTCGGCTACCTCGGGTTCGTGCTGATCCTCGGCGGCGCCTCCGGCCTGGTGTCCGACCGGCTCGGGGGCTTCCGGCTGTTCGGCTTCGTCCGCTTCCTGGTCCCGGACGGCCACGAGACCGCCGGGTACGCCACCCTGCTGGTGCTCGGCGTGCTGCTGGCGATCCCCGCCGCCCGGCGCGGCTAGGCCCTGTCGGCCTGGGCGCCGGACGGCGGGGATCGCGGTGGTGCGGCGGGATCAGAAGGTGAGGTTCCAGGCGTCGACGGTGCCGGTGTCGCCGGAGGCGCCGTCCTTCACCCGGAGCTTCCAGGTGCCGTTCGCCGGGCCGGCGGCGGAGGCGTTGACGGTGTAGGTCTTGGCGACGTTGTCGGCGCTGTCGCTGTCGGCGAAGTCCTCCAGGAGGAAGACCGTGCCGTTGGGGGCGACCAGGGAGAGCACGAGGTCACCGCGGTAGGTGTGCTTGATGTCCACGCCGACCTTGAGCGTCGCGGGCGCGTTGCCGGTGACGCCGGTGACGGTGATCGGGCTCTCCACCGTGGTGTTGTCGGGGATCGCCACGTCGGCGGTGTTCTCGAAGTACTTCCCGGCGGGCGGGGTGGCTCCGCCGACCGCCTTCAGCGCGTCGACCTGGCCCTCGCCGAAGAAGGCGTTGTTCGCGGCGGTGCCGGTGCAGCGGCTGTCCGAGGCGGGGCAGGCCAGGTCGTTGGCCTGGCTCGCGAGGCGGGCCCGGATGCCGGCCGGGGTGAGCGTCGGGTCGGTGCTCGCGATCAGCGCGGCGACCCCGGTGACGTGCGGGGAGGCCATCGAGGTGCCGCTCTTGGTGCCGTACTTGCCGCCGGGCAGGGTCGAGTAGACGCCGGTCGCGCCGTCGCCGCCGGGCGCCGCGACGTCGATGACGCCCCGGCCGAAGTTGGAGTAGGAGGCCTTGCCGCTGCCGCTGCCCGTGGCAGCGACGGTCACCACGCCGGGGAGTTCGGTGGGGATGTCGAGGCAGGCGTTGCTGATGGTCCGGGTGGTCGGGGTGGAGTCGTTCGGGCTCGCCGTGTCGGTGGTCTTGTTGGCGAGGTCGTAGTCGGAGTTGCCGGCGGCGGCGACCTGCAGCGAGCCCTTGCCCTCGGCGTACTCCTGGGCGCGCTTGACGCCCTCGATGAGGGCCGCCTGGTCGAGGTCGTTCGGGCAGTTGAACTGCCACGGGTCGGTGTAGTAGCTGTTGTTGGTGACCTTGAAGCCGTGGTCGCCGGCCCAGACGAAGCCGCAGACGGTGTTCTCGGCGTAGAACAGGGTGCTGGTCGGTTCGGCGATCCGGACCGAGGCGATCTTCACGCCCGGCGCGACGCCGACGACGCCCTTGCCGTTCTTCGCGGCGGCGATGGTGCCGGCGACGTGGGTGCCGTGGGTGTCCACGTCGCGCCAGGCGCCGGTGCGGGTGTCGGGCTTGCCGTACGCGCAGGAGACCGAGTCGGCGGCGTCGAAGTTGGGCGCGAGGTCCTGGTGCTGGTCGTCGACGCCGGTGTCGAGCACGCCGACCTTGACGGACGGGGAACCGGTGGTCACGTTCCAGGCCTGGTCGGCCTTGATCTGGGTCATGTCCCAGCGGTTGGACTCGGTGAGCGTGGTGGCCGCCTGGGCCGGGTTGGCGGGCAGGGCCGGGCCGTAGGCGTCGGCCGGCACGTCGGAGGTGCGGGTCGCGCCGACCTGCTGGATGCCGGCGACGGTGCGCAGCGTGGCGGCGAAGCCGGTGGTGGTCGAGTGGGCGACGACGACGCCGATCGCGTCGTAGCTCGCGAAGACCGTTCCGCCGTTCGCGGCGACCGCGGCCTTGGCGGCGGCGACGTCGGCGGGAGCGCTGATCACCAGGTAGGAGCGGGTGCCGGCGGCCCAGCCGGCGGCGGCGGTGCCGGCGGGCTGGGCGGCGGCCTGCGCGGTGGGCGCCGTGACGCCGCCGGGGACGGTGGGGGTGGTGGTCGTGGGGGCTGCGGTCGCGAACGCCGTGGGGGTGGCGAGGGCCATGGCCGAGAGCACGGCGAGGGCGGCGGCCGGGCGGCCGAGCCGCCGGGATATCAAGGGTGACACGTGTCCTCCGATTCGGTCCGTGCGTGAGGGGGATCGCACGGGAATTGAAGGAAACATGCCAGATTGGGGAGGTCTTGGGGAAGACTTTACGCCTGACGACTTTTCACGGAAGCGTTACGTTTTGATGTCACGGGGTGCGCGACCCGGTCGGGAGGTAAAACCCGTTGGCCGTCGGCACCCCCGCTGGGACGATCCCGGGATGACCGACCACCGTGACGCCGCCCGCCGCCTCTGGGGGCGCCACCTGTACGAGCGCCAGGGCGAACCGCTCGCCTGGGCGCAGACGGTGCTGAGGGCCGCCGGCCGCCCGCCGGCCGCCGTCGAGGCGGCCCTGGACGGCCGACTGGACGCCCTCCCCGCCGACCCGTCCGACCCGGCGCGGCTGCTGTTCCGCACGGTCGCCAAACTGGCCGCCAACCTCCGGGGCGACGGCCGTTACGACGCGGACGTGGGCACCCGGATCGGCCCGCAGGCACTGCTGCTCGGCGAGTCCGAGCCGGAGCTCACCGGCCCGCTCGGGGACGCCCTCGGCCACCCGCCGGACGGCCCGGCGTCCCTGGTCGCGGTCCTCGCAGCCGAGCTGCGCGGGACCCGCGCGACGAGACTGCGGGCGATCGACGCGCTGCTGGAGTGGGCCGAACTCGGCCACCCGCAGGCGCTGGCGGCCCTGTCCGGGGTCGCCGCCGACCACCGGACGCAGGACGTCACGGTCTGGACCAAGGCGCTCAACCGGATCGACCTGTTCGGTGACGAGAGCCTGGAGCCGGGACTGCTGCGCGCCCTCGCGGACACCGGGCACCGCGGCGTGCGGTGGTCGGCCCTGGCCTGTGCCGCGCTCGGCTTCCGGCGGGCCGTCCCGCTGGTGGCGGCGCTGCTGGAGCACCCGGACCCGATGGTCCGCGAGGGCGCCTGCGAGGCGCTCGGCCGCCTCCGCGCCCGCACCGCCGTTCCCGCCCTGGCGGCCCGGCTGGACGACGGGACGGACTGGGTGCGCAGCGCGGCAGCCCTGGCCCTCGGGAGCATCGGCGGGGACCGGGCGCTCGCGGCGCTCTGGCGGACCATGACGGAGCGCCGGAACCCGAAGGCCGGCCATCTCGCCTCGGCGATCGCCGCCTTCGGGCCGCCGGTGGTGGCGGACCTGATCGCCCTGACCGCCGACCCCGACCCGGACCTGCGGGCGCTGGCCTGCCGGGCCCTCGGCGCCACGGCGGACGAGCGCGCCCTGCCGGTGCTGGAGCGCCTCGCCGCCGAGGACCTGGCCAGGACCGGTCTCGGCGGATTGGTGGCGACCGCCGCCAAGCAGGGGCTGCGCACCGCGCGCCGGATGAGGGCGCGTACGGCAGCCGGCGGATGAGGGTGCGTACGGCAGCTGGCGGGTGAGGGCTCCGGGCGGAGGCGGGGCGGGCCGGCGGTCGGCGGCCCGCGAGGTCAGCGGGCGGCCGCCACGCCGTCGAGCAGGAGGGCGAGACCGGTCCGGAAGGCCTCCCGGTGGCTGTCCTCCGGTGGGCCGCCGGCCGTGCTCTGCAGGGCGGTGAGGAGGGGGAAGCGGTCGGTGAAGTCCGGTGCCAGTTCGGCGAGTCGGGCGGACCGGTCGGCCCACCAGTCCTCGTCGGCGACTCCGGTGGCGGCCGCGGCCGCGCGGGCGTCGGCGGTGGTGGCGGCGAGGCCGCGGACGAACTGCCAGAGGGCGGCGACCGCGCCGCGCAGTCGCCGCGGGTCCAGACCGGCCGGCCGGAGGGCCAGCAACAGGCTCTCCATGACGGCGAGTTCGGCCGGACCGAGGACCGGGCGGGCCTGGGAGACCTGGAGCACCCAGGGGTGGCGCAGGTAGCAGGCGTACAGGCCTTCGGCCCAGCCGGTGACGGCCTCGCGCCAGTCGTCCACGGGCGGTGCGCCGGCCGGGAGTTCGGCGGCCGGGAGTTCGCCCGGTGGGACTTCGCGGGCCGGGAGTTCGGCGGCCGGGAGGTCGGCGGGCGAACTCCCGGCGGGCAGTCCGGTGGCCGGTTCGGCGAGGGCCCGGTCGTGCATCAGGTCGAGGAGTTCGGCCTTTCCGGGCACGTACGTGTAGAGCGCCATCGCGGTGCGGCCGAGTCGTTCGCCCACGGCGCGCATCGAGAGCGCGGCCATGCCCTCGGCGTCGGCCACGGCGATTCCGGCGGACACGATCGCGTCCACACTCAGGCCCGGTTTGGGGCCGCTGCGCCCGGTGCGGGTCTGCTCGGGTGCGCCCCAGAGCAGGGCGAGCGAACGGCGGGCGTCGCCCTGCCCGGCGTAGACGGTCATCGGACATCTCCTTATGGCGTAAAGTATCGCATCGGACGGCAACTCTTTATGTCGTAAGGTTACCAATCGAAGGGTTTCGCGATGACACTGCCCGTCACCGTCGTCGAGGTCGTCGAGGTCCGCCGGATCACGCCGCGCACCGCCCGGATCACCTTCGCGGCCGAGGAACTGGCCGACACCGTCGGTACCGCCCCCGACCAGCAGCTCAAGCTCTGCTTCCCCCGCCCCGGGCAGACCGAGCCGGTGCTGCCCGCGCCGCAGGACGACCCGATGGGCTGGTACCGGGCCTACCTGGCGATCCCCGCGGCCGAGCGGCCCCCGATGCGCAGCTTCACCCTGCGCTGGCGCCGGCCCGGCACCCGGCTGGTCGAGATCGACTTCGTGCTGCACGGCGCCACCGGCCCGGCCGCCGGCTGGGCCCTGCGGGCGGCGCCCGGGGACCGGCTCGGCATGGTCGGCCCCTCCGCGCTGTACGCCCCGCCGGTGCCGTTCGCCGAGGCCGCGGCGGCGGCCGACTGGGTGCTGCTGGCGGGGGACGAGACCGCGCTGCCCGCGCTCGCGACGCTGGTCGAGGCGCTGCCCGCCGGGGTGCGGGCGCTCGCGTACGTCGAGGTCGCGGACCGGGCCGAGCGGCAGCCGCTGGAGAGCCGGGCCGACCTCGCCGTGCACTGGCTGCACCGGGACGGCGCCGCGCCGGGCGCCGTGCTGGCCGGGGCGGTGCGCTCGGCCGGGCTGCCGGCCGGCACGCCGTTCGCCTGGCTGGCGGGGGAGGCGGGTGCGGTGCGGGCGCTGCGCCGCCACCTGGTCGAGGAGCGCGGGGTGCCGAAGCGGTCCGTCGACTTCACCGGGTACTGGCGTCACCGGCTGACCCAGGACGACGCGCCCACCGCCGAGGACCTGGCGGACGCTCAGGAGCGGTCGGCCGGGTACTGATTCCGGCTGCCGCACCCGGTTTCGGGCGGGGGCGGCGGGGAAGGGAGTGTCCTGGCGGGAACGGCATGTGGCCGTGTCGACAAAGAAGCGGTTGTCGACAAAGAGGCAGTTGTCGGCGAACGGACGGCCGGTGGCGGTGTTTCGCCAGTGTCGAGAGTTCGCCACCGACTTTTTCGGTGCGGAAGCGGACGGTTCCGGGCGGGTCCGATCGGCGAAAAGGGGCGGACATGGCCCGATTTCTGCCGTGAATTTTACTTTCCTATGGTCATTTTTACTTTCTGATGGGGATTTCCCCCCTTGTCGTGGTCGTGCCGGATGCGCTGGAATTCGACCGCTGTCAGGACGCGCGGTCCGAGCAACCACGCGTCCGACCCGGATCCGCGTACGCTGGCCGTGCAACCTGACGTCGCATCAGACGAAAGGATGTCCATGATCGGCTGGCGGAAAGCCCAGCTAGCAGCTGCCGTCACGGTCACCACCGCGTCCATGGTCCTGAGCTTCGGGACCATGGCCAGCGCAGCTCCGACCCCGGATCCGCAGAACGCCCAGGCGGCGTCCGCGGACGGGGCCCCGGTGCCGGTGATCGTGATCCTGAAGGACCAGATAGCGGACGCCCCGGCCGACCACGGTCACCTGGGCGCCCGTCAGCAGAAGGCCGCCGACTCCCAGGCGCCGCTGCTGAACAAGGTCAAGGCCAACGGCGGCACCAACATCAAGACCTTCGTGGTCGGCAACGCCTTCTCGGCCACGGTCAGCCCCGCCCTGCACGCCCAGCTGCTGGCGGACCCGGCGGTCTCCGCCGTGGTGGCGGACACCCAGGTCCAGGTCGCCCCGGCGTCCGCCGGCAAGGCCGCGACGGCCAAGGACGGTGCCGACTCCGCGACCGCCCCGGGTGCGAAGGCGCCCAAGGCCGCCGCCGCCCCGCAGGCCGTTACGGGCAGCAACGGCCAGGGCGCCGAGGAGAACGCGACCAACACCGCGTGCCCCTCGGACCCGAGCAAGCCCCTGCTGGAGCCCGAGGGCCTGTACTCGACCCGGGCCTACACCGGCAACGGCAAGCCCGGCGTGGAGAACCTCGCCACCGGCAAGGGCGTCAAGGTCGCCTACATCGCGGACGGCCTCGACCCGAACAACCCGGACTTCATCCGGGCCGACGGCTCGCACGCCGTGGTCGACTACAAGGACTTCGCGGGCGACGGCTGGGACGCGCCGACCGGCGCGGCCGAGGCCTTCGGCGACGCCTCGGCGGTCATCGCCCAGGGCCGCCAGACCTACGACGTCTCGCAGTTCGTCAACGCCTCGCACCCGCTGCCGGCCGGCTGCAACATCCGCATCCGCGGCCTCGCCCCGGACGCCGACCTGGTCGCCCTGAAGGCCGGCGGCGAGCTGATGTCCAACTCGTCGATCCTGCAGTCGATCGACTACGCGGTGCGGGTCGCCCACGTGGACGTGCTCAACGAGTCCTTCGGCGGCAACGTCACCCCGGACAGCGGCGCGCACGACACCATCTCGCTCTTCAACGAGCAGGCCGTCAAGGCCGGTGTCACCGTCGCCGTCTCCTCCGGTGACGCCGGCATCAGCGGCACCGTCGGCACGCCGTCCACCGATCCGTACGTGATCTCGGTCGGCGCCTCCACCGACAACCAGAACTACCAGCAGACCGGCTACGCGGCCGCCCAGTTCTCCAACAAGACCTGGAGCAACAACCGCATCTCCGCCCTCTCCTCGGGCGGCTTCACCCAGGCCGGCCGCACCGTCGACCTGGTCGCGCCGGGCGAGTCGGACTGGGCGCTCTGCACCCCCGACCTCACCAAGTACACCGACTGCGCCGGCTTCAACGGCAAGGCCTCGCCGATCCAGCCCTTCGGCGGCACCAGCCAGGCGGCCCCGTTCGTCACCGGTGCCGCGGCCCTGGTCATCCAGGCCTACCGCGACACCCACGGCGGCGACTCGCCCGCCCCGGCGCTGGTGAAGAAGTTCCTCACCGGCACCGCCACCGACCTCGGCGTGCCCGCCGAGGAGCAGGGCGCCGGTCTGCTGAACGTCCGCGCCGCCGTCGAGGCCGCCCGCGGCTACGACGACGGGGACGGCACCGACGGCGCCAACACCGTCGTGGTCAACACCGGCCAGGTCGACATCGCCGGCGCCCCCGGCTCGACCCACACCACCGACGTGTCCGTCACCAACACCAGTGACGAGCCGCAGACGGTGAGCGCCGCGACCCGCAGCTTCGCCCCGCTGGCGACCGCCCAGCAGACCGTCCAGCTGGACTCGGCGTCGAAGGACACCTTCAAGTACGCCACCAACGGTACGGACTGGGTGCAGAAGCAGGTCAAGTTCACCGTCCCGGCCGGCGCCGACCGCCTCGCGGCGTCGATCGCCTGGCACGGCGCGCCGAACCCGGTCACCAACGGTCCGGTCGTCCGCATGACGCTGCTCGACCCGTCGGGCCGCTTCGAGACCAACACCCGTCCGCAGGGCGGCGCCACCCCGGCGAACTTCGGCCTGGTGGACGTCCCGCACCCGGTGGCCGGCGAGTGGACCGCCATCCTCTACACCCCGGCGGGCAAGGCCGGCTTCACCGGCCCGGTCCAGCTGGCCACCGCGACCCAGCGCGCGGTGCCGGCCGGCGGCGTGAGCCCGAGCACCACCGACCTGAAGCCCGGTCAGACCAAGACCCTCAAGGTCCAGCTGACCACCCCGGCGACCAGCGGTGACTCCAGCGAGGCGATCACCGTCTCCAGCTCGAACGGCAACACCACCAGCGTCCCGGTCGTGCTGCGCAGCCTCGTCCCGGTCAACCAGGGCAAGGGCACCTTCACCGGCACCATCACCGGTGGCAACGGCCGCAGCGCCTCCCCGACGCAGAGCTTCACCTACGGCTTCGACGTCCCGAAGGGCCAGAAGGACCTGCGGGTCGGCGTCACCGTCGGCAAGGACTCCAACCTGCTCATGCAGGGCGCGCTGATCAGCCCGAACGGCACCCCGATCGACATCGAGGGCAACGGCCAGTTCGACGCCCAGGGCAACCTGACCGGCACCTCGGCCGGCGTTTCGGCCACCACCGTCAACCCGGCCGCCGGCCGCTGGCGGTTCGTCCTGAACGTGCTCGGCCCGGTCAGCGGCCAGGAGCTCGCCCAGGACTTCGCCGGCACCGTCGCGTTCAACCAGAACCAGGCCACCGCGGCCGGTCTGCCGAACGACGCCCACACCAAGCTGGCGGCCGGCAAGCCGGTCACCGTCCAGGTGAACTACACCAACAACACCGTGGCGACCCAGAAGATCGCGGCCGACGGCCGCCTGGACCGCCGGGTGGACGTGCCGCTGGTGCCGCAGGGCGCCTCGGCGAACGTCAACCTGCCGCTGAGCCTCAGCTCCACGGTGCCGTCCTTCCTGGTGCCGCCGGGCACCGACCAGCTCAAGGCCGTGGCGGCGTCCTCGACGCCGGCGCAGATCGAGCTGAGCGCCACCACCGGCTCGCCGGACCTGTTCGGCGACCTGAAGAAGGCCCAGAACGGCTCGACCATCTCGGTCGTGACCGACAACGGCACCGCCGAGCAGCCGGTCGTCCCGGGCAACTGGAGCACCTTCGTGCAGCAGATCGGCCCGTTCGGCACCGGCGGCGCGCCGACCGGCACCTCCACCATCACGGCCACCGCGCACACCCAGGCCTTCGACCCGGCGCTGTCCTCCAGCACCGGTGACCCGTACGCCGCCTCGGTGAACGCCTCGGCCCAGGCCGCCAGCCCGGTGACCGTCGCTCCCGGCGCCACCGGCTCGCTGCAGGTGACCCTGAACCCGACCGGCCCGAAGGGCAGCACGGTCAAGGGCGTGCTGTACCTGGTGTCCGGCCCGACCGGGGTGGCCACCGCCAACAACGCCCTGAACACCACCGGTGCGGTGCTCGCGGCGATCCCGTACAGCTACACGGTGAACTGACACCCAGTCGGTCCACTCCGACGCCGAGGCCGTCCCGGATTCCCGGGGCGGCCTCGGCTGCTGTGCGACGGACGGATCCGGAAACCTCCGGGGTTCCCCGGCCGCCGGGCTGGGCAGGGGTCGGACGGACACCCACGAAACGACCAGGGAGCCGGAGTTGATCGAGGCCGTCAAGCACAGCGACATCGAGGTGAACGGGGTGCGGCTGCACCTGGCCGAGCAGGGGGAGGGGCCGCTGGTCCTCCTGCTGCACGGCTTCCCGGAGAGCTGGTACTCCTGGCGGCACCAGTTCGGGCCGCTCGCCGAGGCCGGCTACCGGGTGGTCGCGCCGGACCAGCGCGGCTACGCCCGCAGCGAGCAGCCGGAGAGCGTGGACGCGTACAGCCTGCTGCACCTGGTCGGCGACGTCACGGCGCTGATCGGGGCGCTCGGCGCGGAACGCGCGGTCGTGGTCGGACACGACTGGGGCGCCCCGGTGGCCTGGGCCACCGCGGCGCTGCGCCCGGACCTGGTGCGCGGCGTCGCCGGGCTGAGCGTGCCGCCGCTGCCGTCCGGGCCGACGCCGCTGGCGCAGTCCCGGGAGAGGTTCGGCGAGGGCTTCTACCAGATCTACTTCCAGGAGCCGGGCCGGGCCGACGCCGAGCTGGCGGCCGACCCGAAGTCCGCGTTCCGCCGCGTCCTCGGCGGCACCTACCCGGACGGGGAGCCGAAGCCGTGGGTCGTCCCGGAGGGCCTGAAGCTGCTGGACACCGTCCCGGAGCCGGAGCGGCTGCCGGCCTGGCTCACCGAGGAGGACATCGAGGCGTTCGCCGCCGACTACGCCCGGCACGGTGCCCGCGCCTTCACCGGCGGGCTCAACTGGTACCGCAACATCGACCGGAACAACGAGCTGATGGCGGCGTTCGCCGGCCGGCGGATCGAGGCGCCCGCGCTGTACGTCACCGGTGAGCAGGACCTGGTGAACGCCATGGTCACCCGGGAGGTGGTGGCGTACCTGCTGCAGCAGGTGACGCCCCGGCTGCACCGGCACGTCCGGCTCCCGGGGACGGGGCACTGGACGCAGCAGGAGCGGCCGGCCGAGGTCAACGCGGCGCTGCTGGACTTCCTGGGGTCGCTGGACTGAGGGCCGGACGTCCCGGGCGTCCCCGGTGTCCCGGGC
>NZ_JBHWCL010000200.1:0-15443 GCF_042735125.1 Kitasatospora sp. NPDC059599
ACGCCATCCCCACGGTCGGGCGCGCCGCGCGCTCCGGCACCCCCGAGCGCTTCGGGGGGCCCGCCCCCGGTCCGGCGCGGCCCCCGCCCGTCCGGGTCCGGCCACGCGGCCGGACCCGAAGGTCACACGCACACCATTGTCACCCGAAAGTGGATCAGCCCTGACCCGCGTCGAGGATGTCCACGACGAAGACCAGCGTCGCGGCGGGCGGGATGTCGCCCTGGCCCTTGTCGCCGTAGCCCAGCGCGGCCGGGATCACCAGCTCGACCCGGCTGCCCACGGTCTGGCCCTCCAGGCCCTGGTCCCAGCCCGGGATGACCTGGCCACCGCCGACCGGGAAGGTGAACGCCTGGCCCTTGCTGAGCGAGGAGTCGAACACCTTGCCGTCCTTGAACAGCGCGCCGGTGTACTGGACGACGACCTTCTCGCCCTTCTCCACCTTCGGCCCGGTCCCCTTGATCAGGACGTGGGACTTCAGCTCCGTCGGGTCCTTGGCGCCGGCCACCGGGGTGATGTCGGCCGGCTTCTTGCCGTTGTCCTTGACCTGCGGGAAGTCCGCCGGCGGCGGGGTGACCGTGCCGCTGACCACCGAGTCGGGCGCGTTGGCGTTGCGGATGTCGATGACGAAGATCAGGTCGTCCTTCGCCCCGATCGACATGTCGGCCTTGCCCTGCGAGCCGAACGCGGCGGCCGGCGGGGCCACCACCAGCAGCCGGCTGCCGGCCTTCTTCCCGAGCACGGCCTGGTCCAGCGCCGGGATCAGCGAGTCCGTGCCGGCCTGGAAGATCTGCGGCTTGCCGTTGGCGTCGTACGAGCTCGGGATGTCCTTGCCGGTGTTCCAGTCCTTGGCGGTGTAGTCCACCGAGGCCCAGGAGTTCTTGTCCACCTTGGCGCCGGAGCCCTCGGAGAGCACCTTGACGACGAAGGAGCCGTCGGAGGCCTCGCCCGGAACCTGGATGTCGGCCTTCTTGCCGAAGTCACCGGTGACGGTCGGCAGCACCTTGGCACTGTCCTTGATCGGCGGCACCGGCTCGGCGCTCGGCGTGGGCGGCGCGGTCTTCGCCGCGTCCGGCTTGGCCGCGCTGGTGTCCTTGCCGCCGTCCTTGTTCACCAGGTACAGCGTCACGGCGCTGCCGGCCAGCAGCAGGGTCAGCACCGTGCCGAGGATCACACCGAGCCGGCCGACCCCGGGCGGGTTCTCGTCGTACCCGGCTTCGGAGGTGTCGGACCGCCGCACGGTGGAGGCGAAGATCTGCGGGGTGTCGTCGGTCTTCGTCCCGCCCGCGGCACGCGGCGCCTCACCGGGCTGGGCCCAGCCGGCCTGCTGCTTCAGGATCGACGGCGGGACGACGATCGACTCGCCGTCCCCCGGAAGCGGGCCGCCGGGACGGGAGGCGGCCGGGTCACCCGCAGGGCTGTCGTTCGCCGCGGTGCCGGCCCCGCCCGGGCTCGGCGTCTTCTCAGTCATGACTCCCCATCCATCTCGCCACAGGTCTTCCAGGTCTGCGCCCGGCGTGCTGAACGCCGGCCTGCCGTCGCACCGCCCGCCCCGGACCTTCGGCGCCGGACGGCACCTGCCACAGCGCGAGGGCATTATGACAGCTCAGGATGAGGGCGGACGCTTCGTTGTACGAGCGTCCGCCCAAGCGTACGGAATCCCCCGGGTCACTTCCTAGACCGCTTCCAGAATGTCGATCACGAAGACCAACGTGGAGTTCGCCGGGACGGCGCCCTGCGCCTTGTCCTGGTAGCCGAGCGCGGGCGGCACCACGAGCATGACCCGGCTGCCCACGGTCTGCCCGACCAGGCCCTTGTCCCAGCCCTCGATCACGCTGCCGGTGCCGATCTGCACCGCCTGCGCGCCGCCGTGCGTCCAGGAGGAGTCGAACTGCTGGCCGTTGCTCCACAGCACCCCGGTGTACTGCACCACCAGGGTCTGCCCGCTCTTGACCGGCTTGCCCTCACCCTTGATCAGCACCGCCTGCTGCAGGTCGGTGGGCGGGGCCTGCCCGGCCGGGATGGTGATCGTCACCGGCGCCTTGCCGTTGTCCTTGACCTGGGGCAGCGTCGCGGGCGGCTGGGTCATGTTCCCGCTCAGCGTGGAGTCCTGCGGCAGGCTCTCCATGATGTCCAGCACGAACACCACGGTGTCGTTCTTGTTGACGCCCAGCTGACCGGAGCCCTGGTCGCCGAAGGCGGCCGCCGGCGGGGCCACCACCAGCAGCCGGCTGCCCACCTTCTTGCCGATCACGCTCTGGTCCAGCGCGGGCACCAGCTGCCCGCTGCCGGCCTGGTAGAGCTGCGGCTTGCCGTTGGGGTCGTACGAGCTGGGCAGTTCCTTGCCGGTGGTCCAGTCCTTCGCGCTGTAGTTGACCGTCACCCAGTCGCCCTTGTTGACGGTCGCCCGATCGCCCTCACTGACCGTGTTCACCACGAACTGCCCGCTGGGCTGGCCGTCGGGGATCGTGATGGTGGCCTTGCTGCCGAAACCGCCACCCGAAAGAGTGGGCATCGGCGACGCCTCGGACACCGGTGCCGGCACCGTCGGGGCGGCGCTCGCCGCGGACGGCGTCGCCGGACCGGCCGCCTTGGGGGAACTGCTGCAGGCCACCGCCAGCAGCAGCGGCAGGGTGAGAAGCAAACCGGCGGTGCGGCGCACGGTGGTCCTAACTGTCGGTCGAAGTCGGCTCTCCTGACTCGACGGACAGCGTATGCCCGGCACGCGTCCGGCCCCGGTAGGCACCACCGGGGCCGGACGCCGCCGTGATCACGACGGCTCGATCGCTGACCGGGCTACATCCCGGCGATGAGCTTCTCCACCCGCTCGTCCACCGAACGGAACGGGTCCTTGCACAGCACGGTGCGCTGCGCCTGGTCGTTCAGCTTCAGGTGCACCCAGTCCACCGTGAAGTCCCGGCGCTGCTCCTGCGCCCGGCGGATGAAGTCCCCGCGCAGCCGGGCCCGGGTGGTCTGCGGCGGGATCGACTTGGCCTCGAAGGTCTTGAGGTCGGTGGTCATCCGCTGCGCCTGGCCCTTGCCCTGGAGCAGGTAGAACAGGCCGCGGCGGCGGTGGATGTCGTGGTACGCGAGGTCGATCTGGGCCACCCGCGGGTTGGACATGCTCATCTGGTGCTTCTCGCGGTACCGCTCGATGAGCTTGTACTTCATGATCCAGTCGATCTCGGTGGCCACCCCGTCCAGCCGCTCGGAGCGCACGGCCTCCAGGGTGCGGCCCCACAGGTCGAGGACCCGGGCGATGGTGCCGGTGGTGATGCCCTTGCGGTCGGCGAACTCCAGGGCCTTGGAGTAGTACTCCTCCTGGATGTCCAGCGCGCTGGCCTCGCGGCCGTTGGCGAGCCGCACCTGGTGGGTGCCGGTGAGGTCGTGGCTGACCTCGCGGATCGCCCGGATCGGGTTCTCCAGGGTCAGGTCGCGCATCACCACGCCGGCCTCGATCAGCCGCAGCACCAGGTCGGTGGCGCCGACCTTGAGCAGCGTGGTGGTCTCGGACATGTTGGAGTCGCCGACGATCACGTGCAGCCGGCGGTAGCGCTCGGCGTCCGCGTGCGGCTCGTCCCGGGTGTTGATGATCGGCCGCGAACGGGTGGTGGCGGAGCTGACGCCCTCCCAGATGTGCTCGGCCCGCTGGCTGACGCAGTAGACCGCGCCGCGCGGGGTCTGCAGCACCTTGCCCGCGCCGCAGATCAGCTGGCGGGTGACCAGGAAGGGGATCAGCACGTCCGCCAGCCGGGAGAACTCGCCGTGCCGGGCCACCAGGTAGTTCTCGTGGCAGCCGTAGGAGTTCCCGGCGGAGTCGGTGTTGTTCTTGAAGAGGTAGACGTCCCCCGCGATGCCCTCCTCGTGCAGGCGCCGCTCGGCGTCCACCAGGAGGCCTTCGAGGATGCGCTCGCCCGCCTTGTCGTGCGTCACCAGCTCGACCACGTCGTCGCACTCGGGCGTGGCGTACTCGGGGTGGGAGCCGACGTCGAGGTAGAGCCGGGCGCCGTTGCGCAGGAAGACGTTGCTGCTGCGGCCCCAGGAGACGACCCGGCGGAACAGGTACCGCGCGACCTCGTCCGGCGACAGCCGTCGCTGCCCGCGGAACGTGCAGGTCACGCCGTACTCGTTCTCCAGCCCGAAAATCCGGCGGTCCATGAGCACTCCATTCTGGTCGGAGCTGTCCGAAACCGCCTCCACGACGACTGGGCCGCCGCAGGGGCACCGGAGCCCCCGTACGGCGGCGGTCCGGCCGCCGTACGGGACTCCGCAGGCACTGCTACTCCGGCGCGGTGTGCGCCGGGTCGTCCTCGTCGTCCGCCTCGGCGGACTGGTCCCCGTCGAGCAGCCGGCTGAGCTGGTTGCCCAGGATCCGCTTGAACTTGCGCTGCTGGAACCGCTGCCGGTCGAGGACCGCGACCTCCAGCTGCTCCGGGGTGAGGCTGCGCGGGCTGCCGCCGTTGGGGTCGCGGGCGAGCGAGTCGACCGCGACCTTCACGGCCTCGGTGAGGCTCAGGCCGACGCGGTGGCGCTGGCCCAGGTAGTTGCCGATCGAGTCGGCGTTGCCGCCGACCACCACGTAGTTCTTCTCGTCGACGACCGAGCCGTCCGGCGTGAGCCGGTAGATCTGGTCGTTGTCGCTGCCGCGGCCGACCTCGGCCACGATCAGCTCGACCTCGTACGGCTTCTCGCCGACCGAGGAGAAGATGGTGCCCAGGGTCTGGGCGTACACGTTGGCCAGGCCCCGGGCGGTGACGTCGGCCCGGTCGTAGGAGTAGCCGCGCAGGTCGGCGTAGCGGACGCCGCCGATGCGCAGGTTCTCGAACTCGTTGTAGCGGCCGACCGCCGCGAAGGCGATCTTGTCGTAGATCTCGGAGACCTTGTGCAGCGCCCTGGAGGTGTTCTCCGCGACGAAGACGATGCCGTCGGCGTAGGTGAGCACGACCACGCTGCGGCCGCGCGCGATGCCCTTGCGGGCGTACTCCGCGCGGTCCGCCATGGCCTGCTGGGGCGAGACGTAGAACGGTGTCGACACCGGCGGTCGTCCCTTTCCTGTGAGGTGCTGGCTAGAGCAGCGGGGCCTGCGGGCCGTTGGGGTGGGTCAGGCGCTCGTCGGTGATGGCCACGGTGGTCTCGGCGACCTCCGCGTCGGTGAGCCGGCGGAAGCCGTCCTCGGTGATCAGCGAAACGATCGGGAAGATCTTGCGGGCGAGGTCCGGGCCGCCGGTGGCGGAGTCGTCGTCCGCCGCGTCGTAGAGCGCCTGGACGACCAGGGTGACGGCCTGTTCGGCCGTCAGGCCGTCGCGGTAGAGCTTCTTCATCGAGCCGCGGGCGAAGACCGAGCCCGAGCCGGTGGCGGCGAAGCCGCGTTCCTCGGAACGCCCGCCGGTGACGTCGTAGTTGAAGATCCGGCCGCGGCCGAGGTCCAGGTCGTAGCCGGCGAACATCGGCACCACCGCCAGCCCCTGCATCGCCATGCCCAGGTTGCCCCGGATCATGGTGGTGAGGCGGTTCGCCTTGCCCTCCAGGGAGAGCACGGTGCCCTCGATCTTCTCGTAGTGCTCCAGCTCCAGTTGGAACAGCCGGACCATCTCGACCGCGAGGCCGGCGGTGCCGGCGATGCCGACCGCGCTGTACTCGTCGGCCGGGAAGACCTTCTCGATGTCGCGCTGGGCGATCACGTTGCCCATCGTCGCCCGGCGGTCACCGGCGATCACCACACCGCCGTCGAAGACCGCGGCCACGATCGTGGTCCCGTGCGGGGCCTCGACCACCGAGCCCGCGGGGAGCCCGCGGTGGCCGGGGAGCAGCTCCGGCTTGTGCTCGGCGAGGAAGTCGAGGAACGAGGACGACCCCGGGGTCAGGAAGGCAGCCGGTAGACGCCCGGTGCCGCGAGTGTTGGCTTCCACACGATTCCTTCCAGGTAGCTTGAAGCGCGCGCTGCCCGCACCCTACCCGCCCGACGATCACTGTCGGAGCGTGGCCGGGAGGTGCCGGGCGGCCGGGCGGCGGACGCCGCCCGACCGCCCTCGACGGTCGCGACCGTGAATTCCCGATGACCGGGGACGGGCTATTGCCCGCCCTTCTGCACGAATCCGCGGACGAAATCCTCGGCGTTGGATTCGAGGACCTCGTCGATTTCGTCCAGCACCGCGTCGACGTCGTCGCTCAGCTTTTCCTGGCGCTCCTTGAGATCCTCGGAATTCTGCGTTTCCGCGGCCTGCTCCTCGACCTCCTCGGAGGAGCGGTTTGCCCGCTGCTGGCCGCCGCCGGTGTCCTTGCTCGCCATTTCCCTCACCCCGCTCGAATCGTCTGGCACGGTTTGGTCGGTCGGGTCGTTGCCGGTTGGCACCGACCCTATACACAAGGTGCGACTGCCGCTCCCGGTTTGCCGGTGGCGCTTCCTGTCCAACACCCGCTGCCACCCCGGA
This sequence comes from Kitasatospora sp. NPDC059599, assembly GCF_042735125.1. Taxonomy (NCBI): domain Bacteria; kingdom Bacillati; phylum Actinomycetota; class Actinomycetes; order Kitasatosporales; family Streptomycetaceae; genus Kitasatospora; species Kitasatospora sp. NPDC059599. The sequence goes on from NZ_JBHWCL010000200.1 coordinate 6,429, forward strand.
TGATTCCCATTCGGCGGACGTTCACCCGTGGTGATCGAAAAGTTACCCGCCGGACAGGACCCGTAGCAGGTCCTCCGCCGTGCGGCAGCGGTCCAGCAGCTCCTTGACGTGGTTGCGGGTGCCGCGCAGCGGCTCCAGCGTGGGTACCCGCTGCAGGGAGTCCCGGCCCGGCAGGTCGAAGATCACCGAGTCCCAGGAGGCCGCCGCGACGTGGTCCGCGTACTGCTCCAGGCAGCGCCCGCGGAAGTACGCCCTGGTGTCCTCCGGGGGCTTGGAGACGGCCCGCTCGACCTCGTCCTCGGTCAGCAGCCGATCGAAGCGCCCGCGGGCCACCAGGCGGTTGTAGAGGCCCTTCTCGGGCCGCACGTCGCTGTACTGGAGGTCGACCAGGTGCAGCCGCGGGTTGTCCCACTCCACGGCGTCCCGGCTGCGGTAGCCCTCCAGGATCTCCCGCTTGGCGATCCAGTCCAGCTGCCTCGACAGCGACATCGGGTCGCGCTCCAGCCGGCCGAGGACGTCCTCCCAGCGCGTCAGCACGTCCACCGTCTGCTCGTCCGCGTCGGTGCCGAAGCGGTCCTCGACGTACTTGCGGGCCAGCTCGAAGTACTCGAGCTGGAGCTGGACGGCGGTGAGCTTGCGCCCGTTGCGCAGGGTGATCAGGTGCTTGAGCGTCGGGTCGTGGGACACCCGGTGCAGGGTGCGCACCGGCTGGTCGACGGCGAGGTCGGAGGCGATGAAGGAGTCCTCGATCATCGACAGGACCAGCGAGGTGGTGCCCAGCTTGAGGTACGTGGAGATCTCGGAGAGGTTCGCGTCCCCGATGATCACGTGCAGCCGGCGGTACTTCTCGGCGTCGGCGTGCGGTTCGTCCCGGGTGTTGATGATCGGCCGCTTGAGCGTGGTCTCCAGGCCGACCTCGACCTCGAAGTAGTCCGCCCGCTGGCTGATCTGGAAGCCGTGCGCCGAGCCGTCCTGGCCGATGCCGACCCGGCCCGCGCCGGTGACCACCTGGCGGGAGACGAAGAACGGGGTCAGGTGGCGCACGATGTCGGCGAACGGCGTCGCCCGCTTCATCAGGTAGTTCTCGTGGGTGCCGTAGGAGGCGCCCTTGTTGTCGGTGTTGTTCTTGTACAGGAGGATGTTCTGCCCGTTGGGCAGCTCCAGCGCGCGCTGCGCGGCGGCGGCCATGATCCGCTCCCCGGCCTTGTCCCACAGCACCGCGTCGCGCGGGTTGGTCACCTCGGGCGAGCTGTACTCGGGGTGCGCGTGGTCCACGTAGAACCGGGCCCCGTTGGTGAGGATGACGTTGGCGAGGCCGATGTCCTCGTCGGTCAGCTGGCTCGCGTCCGCCACCTCGCGCGCCAGGTCGAAGCCCCGCGCGTCGCGCAGCGGATTCTCCTCCTCGAAGTCCCAGCGGGCCCGCCGGGCCCGGTGCATCGCCGCCGCGTAGGCGTTGACGATCTGGGACGAGGTGAGCATGGCGTTGGCGTTGGGGTGGCCGGGCACGGAGATCCCGTACTCGGTCTCGATGCCCATCACGCGCCGTACGGTCATGCGGCCCTCCTTGCCCGGTGCGCCGCCCCCGGCGGGCGGAACACGCTGACGTACCGCTGAACAACACCGGCGCCGGCCATCTGCCCGCGGACGGTGGGTCGAGCCTAGGACCCGGCGCCGACCGGCGGGCCCCGAGACGCGCCGTCCGGCTGCGGGGCCGCGAGGCGCCACAGCCGGACGGGGTGCGTACAGCTCCGGGGACCGCTGCCGGCCCGGGTAACCGCGTGCTTACAGGTACTGCCCCGTGTTGGCGACAGTGTCGATGGAGCGGCCGGACTCGGCGCCCTGCTTGCCGGTGACCAGCGTGCGGATGAAGACGATCCGCTCGCCCTTCTTGCCGGAGATGCGGGCCCAGTCGTCCGGGTTGGTGGTGTTCGGGAGGTCCTCGTTCTCCTTGAACTCGTCCACGCAGGCGGCGAGCAGGTGGGAGACGCGCAGACCGCGCTGACCGTGGTCGAGGAAGTCCTTGATGGCCATCTTCTTCGAGCGGTCGACGATGTTCTGGATCATCGCGCCGGAGTTGAAGTCCTTGAAGTACAGGACCTCCTTGTCACCGTTGGCGTAGGTGACCTCCAGGAAGCGGTTCTCCTCGGTCTCGGAGTACATCCGCTCGACCACCGACTGGATCATCGCGGCCACCGTGGCCCCGACGGAGCCGTCGTGCTCCTTGAGGTCGTCGGGGTGGAACGGCAGCGAGTCCTTGAGGTACTTGGAGAAGATGTCCTTCGCGGCCTCGGCGTCCGGGCGCTCGATCTTGATCTTGACGTCCAGGCGGCCGGGCCGCAGGATCGCCGGGTCGATCATGTCCTCGCGGTTCGAGGCGCCGATGACGATGACGTTCTCCAGGCCCTCCACGCCGTCGATCTCGGCCAGCAGCTGCGGGACGATGGTGTTCTCCACGTCCGAGCTGACGCCGGAACCGCGGGTGCGGAACAGCGACTCCATCTCGTCGAAGAAGACGATGACGGGTGTGCCCTCGCTCGCCTTCTCCCGGGCCCGCTGGAAGACCAGGCGGATCTGCCGCTCGGTCTCGCCCACGTACTTGTTGAGCAGCTCGGGGCCCTTGATGTTGAGGAAGTAGCTCTTCCCCTGCGGGCGGCCGGTGACCTCGGCGACCTTCTTGGCCAGCGAGTTGGCGACCGCCTTGGCGATCAGCGTCTTGCCGCAGCCGGGCGGGCCGTAGAGCAGGACGCCCTTGGGCGGCCGCAGCTCGTACTCCTTGAAGAGGTCGGCGTGCAGGTACGGCAGCTCGACCGCGTCGCGGATCAGCTCGATCTGGTTGCTCAGGCCGCCGATCTGGCGGTAGTCGATGTCCGGGACCTCTTCGAGGACCAGCTCCTCGACCTCGGACTTCGGCACGACCTCGTACACGTAGCCGGAGCGGGGCTCCAGCAGCAGGGCGTCCCCCGCCCGGATGGTGAGCTCGCGCAGCGGTTCGGCGAGGCGCACCACGCGCTCCTCGTCGGTATGGCCGAGTACCAGGGCGCGCTCGCCGTCCTCCAGGACCTCCTTGAGGGTGACGATCTCGCCGATGCGCTCGAAGGCCATCGCGTCCACGATGTTGAGGGCCTCGTTGAGCATCACCTCCTGGCCGCGCCGCAGCTCGTCGAGGGCGACGTTGGGGCTGACGTTCACGCGGAGCTTGCGCCCCCCGGTGAAGATGTCCGCGGTGCCGTCCTCGTTCGCGTCGAGGAAGGTGCCGAAGCCGGCCGGGGGCTGTGCCAGCCGGTCCACTTCCTCCTTGAGGGCCACGATCTGGTCGCGGGCCTCACGCAGGGTGGAGGCGAGCCGTTCGTTCTGGGCGGACACGCCGGCCAGGTTGGTCTGGAGCTCGACGATCCGCTCTTCGAGGATTCTCGAATTGCGCGGCGAGTCGGCGAGCTTGCGGCGCAGCACGGCGATTTCCTGCTCAAGGTACGAGACCTGAGCGGCCTCGTCGGAACCACGAGCGGGCCTGCCGGTGCTGCGGTTGTAGTCGTCATCGTGGGCTGCCACGGTCCTCACCTCCTCCGGGGAGCTGGACGCTTCCAGACCCTACCTGGGACCAGGGGTCCGTAAACCCCTAGATCAAGAAAGATGGAACGGGCGTGTCCGATCTTCGCCCCAGCGTGCTTCCCCTCTGCTAAGGGGATACCCACCGCGCACCGCCCAAAGCGGGCCAGATGTATCGTCGAGCGAAGTGATATCCGATCGCGACCGCGACACGAGGTCCGATCGTTGTACGAATGGCGGGATTGCTCCCAGAAATGGGCGACCCGGGACAGAAACGGCAGGGGACATGTCGGTGACCGAGGAGACCGCGCGGGCGACCGAGGAGCTGGAGGTGTGGATCGACCAGGATCTGTGCACCGGCGACGGCATCTGCGTCCAGTACGCACCGGAGCTCTTCGAGCTCGACATCGACGGCCTCGCCTACGTGAAGGGGCCGGACGACGAGCTGCGCCAGCAGCCCGGGGAGACCGCCCCGGTGCCGCTGACGCTCCTTCAGGACGTGGTGGACTCGGCGAAGGAGTGCCCCGGCGACTGCATCCACGTGCGCCGGACCGCGGACCGGGTCGAGGTGTACGGGCCGGACGCGGAGTAGGGAGCCGGGGCCGGACGCGGAGTAGGGAGCCGGGCCGGTCAGGTCCGGGCGAGCGGGGCGGTGGTCTGGGAGCGTTCCCAGCCGCCGCCCTTGTGCGTCCAGGTGAGGTCCAGTGAGATGTCGGGCCGGAAGCGCGGCACGTCCTCGCTCGAATACCCCTGCGCGTGACCGGTGATGACGCCGTCGGAGCGGACCGCGAGCCGGCTCACGGTGAGGTTCTCGCGTTCGGTGAGCAGGGTGGCCAGCACGGCCGGGCGGCCGTCGGGGCCGAAGCCGAGCAGGAGGACCGCGTCGGGCGGGGTGCCGTTCTCGGCGGCGCAGTGCGCGGCGACCACGGTGCCGGGGCGGCCGTCGCCCAGTTCGACGGGCACGCTGAGCGCCGTCTTGACCGGGAACGGACCGCAGTCGAGCGGGAGTTGGGCCGCAGCCGGGTCGGGGGCGGCACTCGCGGCGAGGGCCCTGGGGGTGCCGTGGACGGGCATCGGGGTGCCGGTCGCCGGGGAGGCGGCGAGGGCGGCGCCCACCACCGCGCCGCTGCCGGCCAGGGCGAGGGCCCAGTGCCAGGGGGCGGTGCGGACATGCCCGGGCCGGGTGCGGCCCCGCGGTGTCTGCTGTCCAGCCGTCGCCTTCGTCCCGACCGCGGTCTCCACCAGGCGTCCCCTCCAGAGCTCCAGGAGCTGGTCTGCGTGCGCGAGCATCGTCCCACACGGCGCGGGCGGGCCGGTGACCGGGGAGCGGGTCGCCGGGCGGGCCGGGGACGACGGGAGGGGTGGCACGAGATCACTCGTGCCACCCCTGTGCGGTGTGCGGGCTCAGCCCAGGTCGGGCTGGTCGCCCTCGACGGCCCGGGCGGCCTTGCGGGCGGCGGCGCGCTCCTGCAGGCTCGGCTCCGGCGACCCGTTGTCGTAGTCCTCACCGTAGGCGCCCTTGGCCGGGCGGCGGCGGCGCAGCGGCGGCTCGACGCCGTCCGCCAGGCGGCGGGCGGTGAGCAGGAAGCCGGTGTGGCCGATCATCCGGTGGTCCGGGCGGACGGCCAGACCCTCCAGGTGCCAGGTGCGGACCATGGTCTCCCACGCCTGCGGCTCGGTGAAGGTGCCGTGGTCGCGCAGCGCCTCGACGGTCCGGGACATCTGCGTGGTGGTGGCCACGTAGCAGCAGATGAGGCCGCCGGGGACGAGCGCCTCGGAGGCGACGTCCAGGCACTCCCAGGGGGCCAGCATGTCGAGGATGACGCGGTCGACGTCGGTCTCGACCAGGTTGTCCTGGAGGTCGCCGACGGTGAGCTTCCACGCCGGGTGGGGCCCGCCGAAGTAGCGCTCGACGTTGCCCTGGGCGATGTCGGCGAAGTCCTGCCGGCGCTCGTAGGAGGCCAGCATGCCGTGCTCGCCGACGGCGCGCAGCAGGTACATGCTGAGCGCGCCGGAGCCGACGCCGGCCTCGATCACGCGGGCACCCGCGAAGATGTCGGCCATCGCCAGGATCTGCCCCGCGTCCTTGGGGTAGATCACGGCGGCGCCGCGCGGCATGGACAGGACGTAGTCGGGGAGCAGGGGGCGCAGCGCGAGGTACGGGACGTTCCCCGTGGTGCGCACGACCGTGCCTTCGGGGGCGCCGATCAGCTCGTCGTGGGGGAACGCACCCTTGTGGGTGTGGAACTGGTTCCCGGCCTGGAGCGTGAACGTGTAGTGGCGACCCTTGGGGTCGGTCAGCTGGACCTGGTCCCCGACCTGGAAGGGCCCGCGTCGGCGGGCGGCACCGGTCGGTTCGGACATGCGGCCAATCCTAAGGGAAGCGGGACGCCCCGCCTCACCGGGCCCGGATCACGCCCGGCGTCGCACCGGCACCGTCGGCACCATCGGCACCGCGGCTGCGTCGGTGACCGTCACCGGCCGGAGACGGCGGCGGTCAGGCGCTGCTCGATGTCGCTGAGCGCGGCGACGCCGTACACCCGGCCGTCCGCCTCGACCACCAGGTACTCCCCCGCCGGGGTCGCCTGGACGGCCCGCAGCAGGTCCTCGCCGCTCAGGTCGGCGTCCAGTCGCAGCCCGGGTTCGAGGTCGCGGGAGAGGGCGCCCACGGCCACCCAGGGGCGGCGGTGCTCGGGCACCGCCCGGACCGCCGACTCCCGCACGATGGCGATCGGCTCGCCCCGGCCGTCGACCACGACCACCGCGCCGGCCCCGGCCTCGCGGGCGCGGCGCATCGCCTCGCCGAGCGGGGTGTCGGAGGTGACCTCGACGGCCCGGCGGGCGAGTTCGCGCAGCCGCAGGCCGGGAAGCGCCTCCTTGAGCCGGGCGTTGCGCACGCTGCCGGTGGCGCCGTTCCAGATGATCGCGGCGAGCACGGCGGCCAGCACCGCGTCCACCAGGGTGTCGGTGGTGGTGCGCTCGACCCCGCGGGCGGCGCTGACCAGCGGCAGGCCGATCAGGACGGCGATCGCCAGCGCCCGGCCGACCCAGGAGGCGGCCACCGTGCCGGTCATCGGCTTGCCGGTGACGGCCCACACCACGGCGCGCAGCATCCGCCCGCCGTCCAGCGGCAGGCCCGGCAGCAGGTTGAAGGCCGCCACGACCAGGTTGGACACCATCAGGCCGGCGAGCAGCACCCCGGGCACGGAGGACAGCTCCACGAACCGCGTCGCGAGGTAGAACACGCCGCCGAGCACCAGCGAGAGCAGCGGGCCGACGAAGGCCAGCCAGAACTCGCGCCAGGGCGTGGTGGCCTCGTTCTCGATCTCGGAGACGCCGCCGAAGAACTGCAGCTGGATCCGCCGCACCCCGAGCCGGTAGCGCAGCGCGACCAGGGTGTGGGCGAGTTCGTGGACCAGGACGGAGGCGTAGAAGGCGACCGCGAAGGAGAACGCGACCAGGTAGCGCGCACCGCCGAGGTCCGGCAGCACGTCGTTCAGCTGCCCGCCGAACACCCAGGTGATCAGCGCGGCGATGACGAACCAGGAGGGGGTGACGTAGATCGGCACGCCGAAGGGCCGGCCCATCAGGAGGCCGCCGCGGCGCTCCGGTGGCTGCCCGGCCGGGCGCCCGCGGTCGTCCTGCGGTGGCTGGTCGGAGGTCTGCTGCCCCCTGCTGTCGCTCACCGTGATCCCTTCGGTCGTCGCCCCCGTCGTACCCCGGTGCGCCCACGCTACGTGATCGTGGCGTTCCGAGGCCTCGCGCCCCTCCTGGTGCCTTCATACCCACTGTGCGCGTCCCGGTGGCAGCACGGTGGCAGCGGGATGACAGCAAAGGGCAATAGGGTCGTAGCCATGCAGCAGACCGACACCACCAGCGCCACCGGGGCCCCGGTGCGCCCGGCGGCGCCGCCGACCGGCCTGTCCCCGTCCCGGGCGGGGGACTTCCTCACCTGTCCCCTGCTGTACCGGCTGCGGGTGATCGACCGGCTGCCCGAGCCGCCGAGTTCGGCGGCGACCAGGGGCACCCTGGTGCACGCGGTGCTGGAGCGGCTGTTCGACAGTCCGGCGGCCGAGCGCACGCCGGAACGGGCGCTGGGCCTGCTGCGCCCGCAGTGGGAGCGGCTGCTCGGTGAACGACCGGAGCTGGGCTCGTTGTTCCCGGACGACCCGGACGGCGCGGCGCTGACCCGCTGGCTGGCGGACGCCGAGAAGCTGCTCGGCCAGTGGTTCCGGCTGGAGGACCCGACCCGGCTGCACCCGGTCGAACGGGAGCTGTACGTGGAGACGGCCCTGGACTCGGGGCTGCTGCTGCGCGGCTACATCGACCGGGTCGACGTCGCCCCGACCGGCGAGGTCCGGCTGGTCGACTACAAGACCGGCCGGGCGCCCTCGCGGGACTTCGAGGGCAAGGCGATGTTCCAGATGAAGTTCTACGCGCTGGTGGTGTGGCGCTGGAAGGGCGTGATCCCCAAGCGCCTCCAGCTGGTCTACCTCGGCGGGGGCGGGGACGTGGTCAGCTACGACCCGGACCAGGCCGATCTGCTCGCGGTGGAGCGCAAGCTGCAGGCGCTGTGGGAGCGCATCGGGCTCGCGGTGGCCACCGGGGACTTCCCGGCCACCCGCAACCGCCTCTGCGACTGGTGCGACCACCAGGCCAGCTGCCCGGAGTTCGGCGGCACCCCGCCGCCGTACCCGCTTCCGCTGGCCCGTACGTCGGATGAAGACGATCCCACGGGGGATCCGATGAGCAAGGAGTCCTAGTGACGATCCGTGTGCTGCTGGTCGACGACCAGCCGTTGCTGCGCACCGGTTTCCGGATGATCCTGGAGGCCGAGTCCGACCTGGTGGTGGTCGGCGAGGCCGGGGACGGTCAGCAGGCGCTGGACCAGGTGCGGGCGCTGCAGCCCGACGTGGTGCTGATGGACATCCGGATGCCCAGGATGGACGGCGTCGAGGCGACCCGCCGGATCGCCGGCCCGGGGCGGGACGGCCCGGCCAAGGTGCTGGTGCTGACCACCTTCGACCTGGACGAGTACGTGGTGGAGGCGCTGCGCGCGGGCGCCAGCGGCTTCCTGCTGAAGGACGTGCCGGCCGAGGAGCTGGTGCAGGCGATCCGGGTGGTCGCGGACGGCGCGGCGATGCTGGCGCCGAGCATCACCCGCCGGCTGCTGGACATGTACGCCACCAAGCTGCCGTCGGGCGACGAAGCGCCGCCGCAGGCGCTGAGCGCGCTGACCGAGCGCGAGCTGGAGGTGCTGAAGCTGGTGGCGCGCGGGCTGTCGAACGCGGAGATCGCGGCCGAGCTGTTCGTCAGCGAGACCACCGTGAAGACCCACGTCGGCCACGTGCTGACCAAGCTCCAGCTGCGCGACCGGGTGCAGGCGGCGGTGTACGCCTACGAGAGCGGCCTGGTGCGTCCGGGCACCCTGTGACGGCCTCCCGCGGCCGGTGACGGCCCGCGGGAAGA
>NZ_JBHWCL010000201.1:0-15420 GCF_042735125.1 Kitasatospora sp. NPDC059599
CTGGCCTTGGTTTACCGCTTCGCCGCCGACACCGGCTTATGACCCCCGCCGCCGGCTTGGCCGCCCCCCTTCCTGGGAGGCGGGGCGGCCTCGCCGTCGGTGCGGGCGGTCAGTGCGTGGGCGTCCCCAGCGGCCGGGTCGCCGTGGGGCTGCCCGGGACGGAGGCGGAGGCCGAGACGGAGGCGGTGGCGGAGCCGGTGCCGCTCGGGGTGCCCGCCGGGCTCCCCGTTCCGGTCGGGGTGGGCGTGCCGGGCGGCGTCGTGGGCGTGGTCGGCGTGGTCGGGGTCGTCGGCGTGCCGGTCGGGGTCTGGGTGGGCGTCGGCGTGCCGGTGCCCGACGGCGTGCCCGGGTCGGTCGGGGTGCCCGGGTCGGTCGGGGTGCCGGTCCCGCCGGGGGTGGTCGGCGCGCCGGTGGGCTGGCCCGGGGACGTCGGCGGGGTGGTCGGCGTGGTCGGCGTGGTCGGCTTGGTGGGGTTCGGCGCGATCGGGGTGGTGGAGTCCCAGCCGGCCGGCAGGTCGGGCACCTTCCAGGCGCCGCCCGCGTCGTCGGCCGCGCCGGACGGGTCCGGCCGGACGGCACCGAGGATCGGCATCGAGCCGATCGGCGACACCTTGATGAACGCCCCCGGGCGCGGCGCCTGCACGATCAGCCCACCGCCGATGTACATCCCGACGTGCGAGGCGTCCTGGAAGTAGATCACCAGGTCACCGGGCCGCAGCTGGTTGAGCGCCACGTGCGGCAGCTGCGCCCACTGCTCCTGGCTGGTGCGCGGGATGGGCTTGCCGGCGTGCAGCCAGGCCTGCGAGGTGAGGCCGGAGCAGTCGTAGGAGTCCGGTCCGATGCCGCCCCACAGGTAGGGCTTGCCGACCTGCGCCAGCGCGAAGGCCACCGCCCCGCGCCCCTGCTGCGAGGGCGTGCGCTCGCCCTTGCCGAGCGCTCCGGAGGCGAGGAACGCGAGCTGGGCCTCGTCGGCCTTCGCCTTCTCCAGCTGCTCCAGCTCGGTCCGCTGGGCGCCCGTCAGCGAGGAGACGACCTGTTCGACCGAGGCGAGGTCGGCGGCGACCTTGGCCTTGGCGGCGTCCTGCTGGGCGACCAGCCCCTGGGAGGCCTTCAGCGCGTCCTCGGTCTGCTTCTTCAGCCCGTCGAGCGCGTTCCGGTCGTTCTTCAGCCGCTCCAGGAACTCCGACTGGGAGCGGCTGGCCGTGGCGAGCAGCTCGGCGATGGTGACGGCCTCGTACGGGTCCTTGGACAGCAGCAGTTCGGCGTACGCGGAGGCGGCGCCGTTGCGGTACTGCGCGGCGGCCAGCTGCGAGGCGATGTCGGTGCCGGCGTCGACCTCCTTCTGCTGGCGTTCCAGCCTGCCCTGGAGGTCGGTGAGCGCGGCCTGCTGCTCGGCGACCTTGGCCACCGTGCCGTTGTACTCCTCGGTGGCGGCCTCGGCGCTCTGGTAGAGCGCGTGCAGCTGGTCGAGGAGCGGGCCGAGGGTGGCCTTGGCGGCGGCGAGCGGGTCGGCGCCCGCGACGACGGTGCCGGCGCCCGGGTCGGGTGCGGCCCAGGCGGCGCCGGCGGCGGCCGGCAGGGCGAGTGCGGCGGCCGCGAGGACGGCTCCGCACCGCAGTGCCGCCCGCACCCAGGGGCGTACGCCTGTCGTCTCCGTACGCTGTCCAGCCCCGCCCATGGGTTGGTCCTCCCCGCCCAGTGCCCTGTCCCGGTCTCCCGGATCCCGCAGATCCTCCCATGGGTTACTCGCCGGAAACAGGGCGCACGCGTACTGGGAGGTTAATTCTCGATTGAACTGTGAGACAGCTCTCAGCAAACCCGGTCGAACCAGGGCGTTCCACGCCAATGCCCAGTTCAGTGCGGTCGAGGTCACCCCGGCGAAAGCTTACGGTTACCACTAGTCAACCATCGGAACCACGATTCCCGGCTCAGTTCACCTTCCGTTTACCAAGCCGACCTACGGTCGCGACGTCACCAACGTCCGTGCGACAACTACGACGATTGTTTGGGTATGGAACACATCTCGTTCCTGGTAGCCGTTGTGATCATCACGGCGCTGGCCTTCGACTTCACCAACGGGTTCCACGACACCGCCAACGCGGCCGCCACCGCGATCGCGACCGGGGCCCTTCGTCCGAAGGTCGCGGTCACCATCGCGGCCGTCCTGAACTTCGCGGGCGCGTTCCTGTCCGTGAAGGTCGCCACCACCATCTCCGGCGGCATCGTCAACGAGAAGGCCGGGGTCCATCCCGAGATCATCTTCGCCGCACTGGCCGGAGCGATCCTCTGGAACCTGCTGACCTGGCTGCGCGGCCTGCCGTCCAGCTCCTCGCACGCGCTGTACGGCGGCCTGATCGGCGCCACGATCGTCGGCGTCGGCATGAACGGCGTCAACTTCGACACCGTGATCACCAAGATCATCATCCCGGCGGTCGCCTCCCCGTTCGTCGCCGGCCTGGCCTCCTGGGGCGCCACCAAGCTGGCCTACGCGATCACCCGCAAGGGCGACGGCGCGGCCACCGAGAAGGGCTTCAAGACCGGCCAGATCTTCTCGTCCTCGCTGATCTCGCTCGCGCACGGCACCAACGACGCCCAGAAGACGATGGGCATCATCACCCTGACCCTGGTCTCGGTCGGCGCCCTGCCGCACGGCGCGCTGCCCCCCACCTGGGTGATCGTCTCCGCCGGTGCCGCGATCGCGCTGGGCACCTACATGGGCGGCTGGCGGATCATCCGCTCGATGGGCAAGGGCCTGGCCGACATCCGGCCGCCGCAGGGCTTCGCCTCCGAGTCGGCCGCCGCGACGGTCATCCTGACCTCCTCGCACATGGGCTTCGGTCTCTCCACCACCCAGGTCTGCTCCGGCGGCATCATGGGCGCGGGCCTCGGCGGCCCCAAGGGCGAGCTGCGCTGGAGCATGGTCCGCCGCATGGTCTACACCTGGGGCCTGACCCTGCCGGCCGCCGCGCTGGTCTCCGGCGGCGCGGCCCTGCTGGCCGAGCAGGGCAGCTGGGGCGTCGCCCTGGTCGGCGCCGTGCTGGTGGCCGGCTCGGGCGCGATGTGGCTGATCTCCCGCCGCCAGCCGGTCGGCGCGGACAACGTCAACGACGTCACCACGGTCGAGGTCGAGGTCGCACCGGCCGTCGCCGCGAACGCCCCCACCCCCGCCTCGACCACGGTCGCGGCCTGAGCGCCGCAGGCTGAGGAGCACTCACCATGCACATCAAGTGGACCGCCCTGGCCCAGACCGCCGGTTTCAGCTTCGGCATCACCGTCGCCGTGGTCGCCGTCTTCGCGCTCGGCATCCTGGCCCTGTCCCGCCGCGAGGCCTCGCTGAGCGCCGCCCGTGAGGCCGGGAGCGCCCCGGCCCAGGGCGGCGGCAAGCTGGCCCTGGCCGGCGCGTACGCCTGCTTCGCGGTCTGCGCCGCGGCCGTCGGCTACGGGCTGACACTGATCGCCGGCCACTAGGGCTCGGAGCCCGACGCAACGGGCCGACGCAACGGGCCGGGGAGTGCACCTTCGCACTCCCCGGCCCGTTCTCGTACGCCCGGTCGGGACCCTCGGGTCCCGACCCGTCGCGCGCGTCCCCGGTCCTGCCGGCCGGTCAGCTCTCCTGGGTGGTCCTCAGGACCGTCTCCCGGATGAAGAGCACGGTGACGAAGGCCAACCCGGCGAAGGGCGCGGCCCACAGGAAGACGGTGCCGACGCCGTGCCCGAAGGCGTCGGTCACCAGCGGGACGATCGGGGCCGGCAGCTTGTGCAGGTCCGGGATGCCGCCGCCGGCCGCCGCGTGCCCGGCCGGGACGTGCGCGGCGGTCAGGTTCTCCGCCAGGTAGCGGCCGACCCGGTCGGTCATCAGCGCGCCGAGCGCGGAGACGCCCATCGCGCCGCCCATGGTCCGGAAGAAGGTGACCACCGAGCTGGCCGCGCCGAGCTCGTGCCGGGGCACCGTGTTCTGCACCGCGAGCACCAGGTTCTGGCTGGTCAGACCGAGGCCGACGCCGGTGATCGCCATGTAGAGGGAGAGCAGCCCGTAGTCCGTGTCGGCCCGGGCGGTGCCGAGCAGACCGAAGCCGACCGTGAGCAGCGCGGTGCCGGCGACCAGGTAGGCCTTCCACCTGCCGTACTTGGTGATCAGCCGGCCGGCCACGGCGGAGGCGACCGCCAGGCCGAGGATCATCGGCAGGGTCATCAGGCCGGCCGTGGTCGGGGACTTGGCGCGGGCCAGCTGGAAGTACTGGCTGAGGAAGGTGGTCGCGCCGTACATGCCGACGCCGACCAGCACGCTGGCGAGGGCGGCCAGAGTGACGGTGCGGTACTTGAAGAGGTCCGGCGGGATGATCGGCTCGGCGGCGCGGCGCTCGACCACGACGGCCAGCGCGCCCAGCAGCAGGCCGCCGCCGACCATGGCCGCGGTCTGCCAGGACAGCCAGGCGTAGTTCTTGCCGGCCAGCGTGATCCAGATCATCAGCAGGCTGACCGAGGCGGTGATGACCAGCGCGCCCAGGTAGTCGATCCTCGCCTTGCGCTTGACCACCGGCAGCTTGAGGGTCCGCTGGACCACCGCGATCGCGAGCACGGCGAACGGGATGCCGACGTAGAAGCACCAGCGCCAGCCCAGCCAGGAGGTGTCCACGATGACGCCGCCGATCAGCGGGCCGCCGATGGTCGCGAGCGCGAAGACCGCGCCGAAGTAGCCGCTGTACCGGCCGCGCTCGCGCGGCGGGACCATCGCGGCCAGGCAGATCTGGCCGAGCGCGACGACACCGCCGGCGCCGATGCCCTGCAGTGCGCGGCAGGCGATCAGCTCACCGGTGTTCTGCGAGAGGCCGGCCAGCGCGGAGGTCGCGATGTAGATCAGCAGCGCGATCTGCAGCAGCAGCTTCTTGCTGGCGAGGTCGGAGAGCTTGCCCCAGATCGGGGTGGAGGCGGTGAGGGTGAGCAGGGCCGCGGTGATCACCCAGGTGTAGGCGGACTGGCCGCCGTGCAGGTCGGCCAGGATGTGCGGCAGGGCGTTGGAGACGACGGTCGAGGAGAGCACGGCCACGAAGAGGCCGAGCAGCAGGCCGGAGAGCGCCTCCATCACCTGCCGGTGGGTCATCTGCTGGGTGTCGACGGCGGCGGCGCTGCCGCTCGCGGCCTCGGTGGTCACGGTCATCTGGGTCCTTCGGCGCAGGCGGGCGGGATGCGCGCATCATGAAAATTCGTTGCCTTAAGCAACCATAAGACGAGATGGTTGAATTAGGCAACTTTCTTCAAGGGTGGGTAAAGCCCGCACGGCACCCGCGCCGGCCACCCGCACCACGACCGCCGGCCACCCGCACCACGGCCACCGGTCGCCCGCACCACGAGCGCCCGTCACCCACACCGACGGCGCCGGTGACGCCGCCCGGGGCTCCCCCGTCACTCGGCGGCCGGCTCCCCGAGGACGTCGTTGAAGCGGCGCAGCAGCTCCGCGAAGCGGGTCACGTCGTCCGGCGACCAGCCGCCCATCACCTCGCGCACCCGCCGCATCCGTACGTCCCGGGCGTCCAGGTAGCGCCGGCGCCCGTCCTCGGTCAGCGAGACCAGCGCGGCCCGGCGGTCCAACGGGTCCGCCTCCCGGGCCACCAGGCCCAGGTCCTCCAGCGCCCGGATCTGCCGGCTCACCGTCGCCTTGCCCACCGAGAAGTGCACCCCGACGTCGGTCACCCGGACCCGCCCGGCCTGCTCGATGTAGCCGAGCATGCTGTAGGCCGTGCCCTCCAGTCCGGGGTGCACCCGGCGTGAGAGTTCCGCCACTCTGGCCCGGCCCCGCCGGAACATCAGCGCGACCTCGCGCTCCACCGCCACCAGGGCTTCCTCGTCGCTCACCGCGTCAGTATCGCGCAGCGGCCCCGGCCCGGACCCGGTGCGGGATCTGCCGCGGACCAACTACTTCATGGTATGAAGTATCGGTTCCGAAGATCCGTTTTTCCCCGGTACGCAAGGAGATGTCGATGGCAGCCCCTGGGCAGGGTTTCGTCGCCGAACTGAAGAGCGCGGTCACCCCGCGCGCGGCACTGCTCGTGATCGGAGTGCTGCTCCTCCAGCTCGGCTTCATCACCTCCTACATCGGCGCGCTGCACAAGCCCGCCCCGCACAACCTCTCCATCGCGGTGGTCGCCCCGCCGCAGGTCGCCCCCAAGCTGATCGGCGCGCTGGAGGCGGTCCCGAACGGCGCCGTCAAGGCCGTCACCGCGCCGGACGCCGAGACCGCCACCGCGCAGATCAAGGACCAGAAGATCTACGCGGCCTGGGTCGTGAACCCGACCGGCACCGAGGACACCCTGCTGGTCGGCGGCGCCCGCGGCCCGTCCGCCGCCAAGGCCGCCGAGACCGTCACCACCGCGATCGACCAGTCCCAGGGCCGGACGGTCAAGGTCCAGGACGTCGTGCCGCTCGCCAAGGGCGACACCAACGGCCTCTCCTCCTTCTACCTGGTGATCGGCTGGTGCGTCGGCGGCTACCTGGTCGCCTCGATCCTCGGCATCAGCGCCGGCTCCAAGCCGGCCAACGCCCACCGTCTGCTGATCCGCCTGGGCGTCCTGGCGCTCTACTCGGTCGCGGCCGGCGTCGGCGGCGCGATCATCGCCGGGTCGGTCCTGGACGCGCTGCCCGGCTCGATCCTCGCCCTGTCCGCGATCGGCGCCCTGGTGGTCTTCTCGGTCGGCGCGTTCACCATGGCGCTGCAGTGCCTGTTCGGGATCATCGGCATCGGCATCGCGGTACTGGTCTTCGTCGTCCTCGGCAACCCGAGCGCGGGCGGGGTCTACCCCGCGCCGATGATGCCGCCGTTCTGGCGGGCCATCGGCTCGGTGATCCCGAACGGCGCCGGCACCGGCGCCACCAAGTCGATCGCCTACTTCGGCTCGACCAACCTGGGGATGCCGATCCTGGTCCTGGTGATCTGGGCGTTGGTCGGCATCGGCATCGCCTTCCTGGCCGTGCTGCGCGGTCCCCGCGCCGAGGAGCGCGAGCCCGAGCCCACCGCAGTCGGGGTCTGACCCCCTCCCCGCGCACCGAGCCCCCGGCCCCACGGCCGGGGGCTCGGCCCGTTCCCGGCCGGGGCCGCGCAGCGGAGGGTCAGCCGCCCGCGAGCAGCCCCGGGTCGGCGACGATGCCCCGGACCACGCGCACCGCGGCGCCCAGCAGCGGGCCGCGGCGGCCCAGCCGGGAGACGGTGAGCCGGTCCTCGGCCCACGGCCGGACGGTGACCCGGGCGGTCAGCTCGGCGCGCATCGCGGGGATCAGCCAGGGCGCCAGCCGGGCGTAGCCGCCGCCCAGCACCACCTCGGCCGGGTCCAGCAGGTTGACCGCGCCGGCGGCCGCGATGCCGAGCGCCGACCCGGCTCCGGCCAGGGCCGCGCGGGCCGGCTCCTCACCGGCCCCGGCGCGGTCGGCGAGCAGCGTCACCCAGTCGCCCCGGGCGCCGGTCAGGCCGGCCGCCCGCAGCACCGCCGCCTCGCCCGCGTACTGCTCCAGGCAGCCGCGCGCCCCGCAGGCGCAGCGGGGCCCGTCGGGGTGGACCGGCACGTGGCCGAACTCGCCCGCGTGGCCGCGCGCTCCCCGCAGCAGGCGCCCGCCGACCACGATCGCCGCACCGACCCCGGCCTCGGCGGAGACGTACAGGAAGTCCTCCGCGCCGTCGCCCAGCCAGCGCTCGGCCAGTCCGCCGAGGTTGGCCTCGTTGTCGGCCTCGACCGGCAGCTCGTCCAGGCCGTCCGCGCCCGGCCGCAGCGCCGCACGCAGCCCGGCGGCCAGCGGGACGTCCTCCCAGCCCAGGTTGGCGGCCCGCTGCAGCACCGCGCCGGAGTCGCCGACCAGCCCGGGCACGGCCAGGGTGAGTCCGGCCGGGCTCAGACCGGACTCGGCGACGGCCGCGCGCAGCAGCCGGGCCAGGTCGGCCATGACGGCGGCGGGCGTCCGGCCGTGGTTGGAGATCTCCTGGCGCCGCCAGGCGCGGACCTCCCCGCGCAGGTCGACCACGCAGGCGCCCAGGTGACGGACGCCGATCTCGGCGCCGAGGCCGCCGGGCCCGAGCGGGTTGAGTCCGAGCGCGGTGCCGGGGCGGCCGACCTTGCCGCTGGGCGCGGCGGGGCCCTCCTCGACGACCAGGCCGCCGGCGATCAGCTGTTCGGCGAGCGAGGAGACCGCGGCCCTGGTCAGCCCGGTCTCGGCGGCCACCTCGGCGCGCGAGCGCGGCCCGCCGGCGATCACCGTGAGCACCAGGGCCAGGTTGGCCCGGCGCATGCCCTGCTGGCTGGCGGGCCCGGTCCGGACGCCGTCCGGTTCGCGCATCAGGCTCACCTCGCCCCTTACGGCACATCCCGTGGCATCTCGGGTGCAGCGTAACCGGGTTCCGGGGTGACCGTCCGCACCAGGGCGGGCCCGGCCCCGGGCTCGGACCCGGGCCGGTCGGCGAGCCGGGTGAAGACCCAGCGCTGCATCGCCCAGAAGCGGAACAGCATCGCGACGAAGGTGCCGACCACCATCCCGCTGACGAAGTCCGCGACCTCCTGGGCGAAGGGGCTGACGAACGGTTCGCGCAGGTCCAGGACGTACCGGGAGAGCGCCAGCGGCACGTCGTTGACGGCGATCGCCACCACGCTGACCAGGGAGAACAGCACGGCCTCACGCTGCCGGCCGCCGGCCCGGAAGGCCCAGCGGCGGTTCAGCACGTACGAGACGACGGTGCCGATCACGGTCGCGACGGTCAACGCGGCCACCGGCTTGTGCTGCAGCACGGTGAACTTGAGTTCGAGGTTGACCACCACGGTGAGCACGAAGCAGGTGCCCCCGACCATCAGGAACTTCACCAGTCGGCGGTGGCGCACCAGGAAGGGGCGCAGCCGGTCCGGCACCCGGGCCAGAGCACGCTGCGTGGGGGACGGCATCTCCGCAGTCTCGCACGCGGGGATGCCGTCGGCCCCTCGGACCGCTGCTCAGGCGGCGACCAGCACCTCGGCCGGCTCCAGCGCCAGCTTCAGCACCTCGCGGACGTCCGCCACCGGGTGGACGGTGAGCCGCTCCAGCACCTCGGCCGGGACGTCGTCCAGGTCGGCCTCGTTGCGCTTGGGGATGATCACCGTGGTGACCCCGGCCCGGTCGGCGGCGAGCAGCTTCTGCTTCACCCCGCCGATCGGCAGCACCCGCCCGGTCAGCGACACCTCGCCGGTCATCGCGACGTCGGTGCGCACCTTGCGGCCGGAGAGCAGCGAGGCCAGCGCCGTGGTCATGGTGATGCCGGCGCTCGGCCCGTCCTTGGGGACGGCTCCGGCCGGGACGTGCAGGTGCACGCCGCGGTCACGCAGCGAGGTGACCGGCAGTTCCAGCTCGGCGCCGCGCGAGCGCAGGAAGGAGAGCGCGATGTGCGCCGACTCCTTCATCACGTCGCCCAGCTGCCCGGTGAGGGTCAGCCCGGTGCCGCCGGTCTCGGCGTCGGCGAGCGAGGCCTCGATGTAGAGGACGTCGCCGCCGGCACCGGTCACGGCGAGGCCGGTGGCCACGCCGGGGACGGCGGTGCGGCGCTCGGCCGGCTCCTGGGCGGACTCCGGCACGTGGTGCGGACGGCCGATCAGGGCGCGCAGGTCCTGCGGACCGACCGCGGCGGGCAGCTCGCGCTCGCCCAGTTCGGCCTGTGCGGCGACCTTGCGCAGCACCCGGGCGATCGAGCGCTCCAGGTTGCGGACGCCCGCCTCGCGGGTGTACTCCCCGGCCAGCCGACGCAACGCGGCCTCGTCCACGTCGACCTGGCCGCCGCCGAGGCCGGCCTTCTCCAGCTGGCGCGGGAGCAGGTGGTCACGGGCGATGACGACCTTCTCGTCCTCGGTGTAGCCGTCCAGCCGGACCAGCTCCATCCGGTCGAGCAGCGGCTCGGGAATGGCCTCCAGCACGTTGGCGGTGGCGAGGAAGACGACGTCGGAGAGGTCGAGGTCGACCTCCAGGTAGTGGTCCCGGAAGGTGTGGTTCTGCGCCGGGTCCAGCACCTCCAGCAGGGCGGCGGCCGGGTCGCCCCGGTAGTCGGAGCCGACCTTGTCGATCTCGTCGAGCAGGACGACCGGGTTCATCGACCCGGCCTCCTTGATCGCCCGCACCAGCCGGCCGGGCAGCGCGCCGACGTAGGTGCGCCGGTGGCCGCGGATCTCGGCCTCGTCGCGGACGCCGCCGAGCGCGACCCGGACGAACCTGCGGCCCATCGCGCGGGCCACCGATTCGCCGAGCGAGGTCTTGCCGACGCCGGGCGGGCCGACGAGGGCCAGCACCGCGCCGCCCCGGCGGCCGCCGACCAGTCCGAGGCCCTGGTCGGCCCGGCGCTTGCGGACGGCGAGGTACTCGACGATGCGATCCTTCACGTCGGCCAGGCCGGCGTGGTCGCCGTCCAGCACCGCGCGGGCGCCGGCGATGTCGTAGGCGTCCTCGGTGCGCTCGTTCCAGGGGAGCTCCAGGACGGTGTCCAGCCAGGTGCGGATCCACGAGCCCTCGGGCGACTGGTCGGAGCTGCGCTCCAGCTTGTCGACCTCCTTGAGGGCGGCCGCGCGGACGCCCTCCGGCAGGTCGGCGGCCTCGACCCGGGCCCGGTAGTCGCCCTCCTCGTCGGCCGGGTCCCCGTTCAGCTCGGCCAGCTCCTTGCGGACGGCCTCCAGCTGGCGGCGGAGCAGGAACTCCTTCTGCTGCTTGGCCACGCCCTCCTCGACGTCCTTGCGGATGGTGTCGTTGACCTCCTCCTCGGCGAGGTGGTCGCGCAGCAGGGTCAGCGCGTACTCCAGGCGGGCGACCTGGTCGGCCTCCAGCAGCACCTTGAGCTTCTGCTCGGCGGTGACGAACGGCGCGTAGCCGATGTTGTCGGCGAGCTCGCCGACGCCCTCGATCTGGGCGACCCGGTCCACGATCTGCCAGGCGCCGCGGCGGCGCAGCCACTGGGTGGAGAGCGCCTTGTACTCCTTGACCAGCTCGGCGGCCCGGCCGGCCACCGGGGTGCCCACCGAGGACTCCCGGAACGGCGTGGTCTCCACCCAGAGGGCGGCGCCCGGTCCGGTGGTGCCGACGCCGATCCGGAGCCGGCGCACGGCGCGCACCAGTGCGGCCGGCTCCCCGTCGGCCAGTCGGCCGACCTGCTCGACGGTGGCCAGCGTGCCGGCCGCCGCGTACGAGCCGTCCACCCGCGGGACCAGCAGCACCTGCGGCTTGCCGCCGGTGGCCGCGGCGCGGGCGGCCTCGACCGCGGCGCGCACCTCGGTGTCCTTGAGGTCCAGCGGGACGACCATGCCCGGCAGGACGACCTCGTCGTCGAGCGGCAGCACGGGCAGGGTGAGCGGTGTGGACGTCGATGCCATGATCTCTCCCCAGTCAGTGAAGTTGAGCCGACCTGACTAAGGCTTCACGGGCGCCGGATGTTCCCGGGACTTGGTTCGCCGTGAGCGAACACGATCGGACCGTGGAGACCCCGCAGGCGGGCCGCGGCCCGGCCGTCAAAAGGGCGCCGGAGGATCACCGGGCGCGCGCGGGAGACCCTCAGCGCACGGTTCGCACGCGCGCCCTGCCGCGCGCGGGTGCCGCACCGCCGACCGCCGCCACGGCCGGACGCGGCCGGGGCGGGCGCCGCTCGGTATGGCGCAGCCAACGCCAGAGCGCCACCCCGGCGAGCACCGCCGCCGGGTGCCCGACCGCGGTGACCACGTCCCGGTCGGAGGCGATCTGCTGGGCGATCATCAGCCCGGCCCCGCCCAGCGCGAGCAGCCGGCCGTGCCGGGGCAGGAGTCCGCACAGCGCGCCCAGGCAGGCGAGCACGCCGTAGCTGACCCCGATGTCCAGGTGGTCCATCGCCTCGGGCGCCATCCGCCCGGCCTCCACCGCGGTGATCACCACGCCCTGGGAGAGCAGCGTGGCCGCGACGTGGCCGGTCGCGAAGACGGCCGCCGCCCTGGCGGGCCCGACCCTGCGCTCCAGCGGTGCGAGGGTGAAGGCGAATCCCCACAGGTAGGGCACCCAGACGTCGCCGGCCACCCAGAAACCACTCAGGACCAGGGCCCGCAGGGGGTGCTGCAGCAGGTTGTGCCCGTCCGAGCTGGAGGCCTCCCGCAGTCGCTGCACGAGTTCCGGATCGGCGAGCCCCGCGAAGGTCGTGGTGGCGCCCACGACGGCGAGGTAGCCGAGCGTGAAGGGGTTGCGCCGGGGCGTCGGCACCCGGTCCAGCAGCCACCGCGCGACACCGGTGCGCAGCCCGTGGCGGAGCATGCCGTACGGCGCTCCCGCGGGCGTCCGCCCGTCGACGACCTGCCGCGGTCCCGCCATGCCGCCTCCGCTCCACGCCGCAGCCGACGGCGCCCACCCGGTGCGAACGCACCGACGCGCACCGCGGGTTCCGCCCGGTCGGGTGTTGTCGTGGCCACGGTACGTCGAGGTTCTGAGAGGCACCTGGGAAAAGCCGGTGAAGACCGTCGACGTAGCGGACGGCCGGATTCCCGGCATTGGTCCAGACCTTCTTTCGATTGACGCGTCAGTAGGGCCTCTGACCGGCGACTTGGCGTCAACTCGACTGCATACGTACCGTTACGCAGTGAAAATTCGCCGGGTAAGGTATCGGCCCGTGCCCACTCGTGCAGTGGGTCCGCGGGCGGCCCGAACAGCCGCCCCACGGGCCGGAAACGTCCGGTCCACCTGCCGGAAACCATCCGCTGTCCGTACGCTGCGGTGTGCGCGGGAGAAGTGGGCGGCCGACGAATCCGTCCTCGCCTCCCGACCGCGCGACGGGACGGCGGACCCGGCACAGTCCACGACGGAACAAGACTACGAGCGGAGCCCCGCCATCCCCACAGGTGGCCGGCCCGCAGCCCTGGGGGCGGTGGCGTGACCGTGACAGAAATTCAGCAGGAGAACCACAACACCGGCGGCGCGGTGAGCAGCCAACGCAGAGTGCTGGTGGTGGAGGACGAGCCGACGATCGCCGAGTCGATCGCGGCCCGACTGGGCGCGGAGGGCTTCAAGGTCGCCGTGGCCCACGACGGTCCCGGCGCGGTCGACGGCTTCCACACCTGGCAGCCCGACCTGGTCGTCCTCGACATCATGCTGCCCGGCTTCGACGGCCTGGAGGTGTGCCGCCGGATCCAGGCCCAACGCCCGGTACCGGTACTGATGCTGACCGCGCGCGACGACGAGACGGACCTGCTGGTCGGCCTCGGCGTGGGTGCCGACGACTACATGACCAAGCCGTTCTCGATGCGCGAACTGGCCGCCCGGGTCAACGTGCTGCTGCGCCGCGTCGAGCGCGCCCAGCAGGCCGCCCGGACGCCCGCGCTCGGCAGCCTGCGCTTCGGCGAACTGGAGATCGACCACGTGCAGCGCCGGGTCCGGCTGTCCTCGGGCGACGTCCACCTGACGCCGACCGAGTTCGACCTGCTCGCCTGCCTGGCCGCCCAGCCGCGCGCGGTGCTCACCCGCGAGCAGTTGCTGGCCGAGGTCTGGGACTGGACCGACGCGTCCGGCACCCGCACCGTGGACAGCCACGTCAAGGCGCTGCGCCGGAAGATCGGCGCCAGCTGGATCCGCACCGTGCACGGTGTCGGGTACGCACTGGAGGCCCCGCTCTCCTGACGGCGGGCCTCGGGCGACGGGCCACCGGGGGGCCCGTGACCCGAACGACGCCGTGCCACCACGCGGGGGGACACACGCGGGGACCACAGGGACCAATGACCTTTCCACAGCAACGCAACGGGGAATCCGACGGCGCGCGGCCGCAGACGCTGGCCGTCCGTGCCGCCCGCCGGGTCTGGGCCGACATCCGGCCGCTCGACCCGGTCCGCTCGATCAAGGGCAAACTCGCCCTGCTGGTGATCGTCTCCGTGTTCCTGGCCACCGGGATGGTGGTCGTGGCGATCCGGTCCGAGACCCAGATCCGGATCATCATGGTCTTCTCCATGATCGCCTCACTGCTCTTCATGCAGTTCCTCGCGCACGGGCTGACCGCCCCCCTGCGCGAGATGACGGCTGCCGCCCGCGCGATGGCCTCCGGCGACTACAGCCGCCGGGTCGAGGTGAACTCGCGCGACGAGATCGGCGAGCTGGCGGCCGCCTTCAACGGCATGGCCGCCGACCTGGAGGCCGCCGACCAGCACCGCCGCGAGCTGGTCGCCAACGTCTCGCACGAGCTGCGCACGCCGATCGCCGCGCTGCGCGCCGTCCTGGAGAACGTGGTCGACGGCGTCGTCCAGCCCAACCCGGCGACCCTGGGAGCGGCCCTGGAGCAGACCGAGCGGCTCGGCCGCCTGGTCACCCACCTGCTCGACCTCTCCAAGATCGACGACGGCGTGGTCGACCTGGACGCCCGCCCCTTCGAGGTGCGCGAGTTCCTGGACGGCGTGCTGCGCGGGGTCACCGTGGACGGCGCGACGGCCGGCGGGGCCTTCTCCCGGCGCGGGGACGTCCGGCTGGCCCTGGAGGTCAGTCCGGCCGGCCTGACCGGCGTGGCGGACCCCGAGCGCCTCCACCAGGTGGTCGCGAACCTGGTCGACAACGCCTGCAAGCACTCCCCGCCCGGCGGCACCGTGACGGTGCGCGCGCGGCCCGACGGCGGGGGCGGCGGACTGCTGCTGGAGGTCCAGGACGAGGGCCCGGGCATCCCCCCGGCCGACCGCACCCGGGTCTTCGAGCGGTTCAGCCGCAGCGGCACCGCGACCGCGGCCGGACCGGGCGCGGACGGCGGCACCGGCCTGGGCCTGGCCATCGCCCGCTGGGCGGTGGACCTGCACGGCGGACGGATCGCGGTCGCCGAGTCGCCGAGCGGCTGCCGGATCGAGGTCCGCCTGCCGGGGCCGCGCCAGGACGACGGCCGGGACATTTGTCACAGATCCGACACAGACGCATACGAAGATCGTTAGAGGATTTCCGTAGGGGTTTGTCCGGTTTCATCCGGGTAATAGCCCTGTTTGGGGCCGATCGGTTCCCCTCAGATACGGCTTTCTAACGCACTTTTTCAGCCAAACTGCAGGTCAGGACTGTGATCTGGGCGACGCCTGGCCCCCGGGGACTGCGCGATCACTGGTCAGGGGCGTAGCCTTAATCCCCGCTGTCCAAACATCCCAAAAGGAAGCGGAAGAGGGCGGTTGCCGCCGTGTCGCCACAGTCCCCTGAAACCCCCAACAGCTCGGCAAGCTCCACTGGCTTCGGCCCCAACGAGTGGCTCGTCGACGAGATCTACCAGCAGTACCTCCAGGACCCGAACTCGGTCGACCGAGCCTGGTGGGACTTTTTCGCCGACTACAAGCCCGGTACCGAGGTGACCCCAGTGACCCAGGCCGCGACCCAGGCCGGCCCCACGCCGACCCCTGCCGCTGCCCCCGCGCCCGCGCCCGCCGCTGCTCCGGCCGCGCCCGCCCCCGCTGCACCGGCCGCCCAGGCCGCTCC
>NZ_JBHWCL010000202.1:0-15048 GCF_042735125.1 Kitasatospora sp. NPDC059599
GGCGGCGGCCCGCCGGTCGCCGCCTGTCGCCGAGGGCCGTTTCGGGCGTCGCCACGGCTCCGACCGGTCCGGTGGACGGGCGCACGGGCACCTCCTTCGAGTCGGGGCCACGAGGACGGCCCCAGACTCCCCCGTCCGCCCGTCATCGGGCATCCGGCGACGGAAGTAACGTCGGCTACTCCCTGGCGAGTACGCGTGCTCGCCAGGGAGTGCCGGCACACCTTCCCCGGGAGTACCCGGAAGGGGCCGCGGACCCGCGCGGCCGGTCCGGCGCACCCGCGGACCCCGCACCCCGTACCCGGCACCCGGCGGACCCGCGCGGCTCAGTCCGTCACCGCGAACCCCCGTGCCGCGCCCAGCCGCTGCAGCGAGGCCTGTCCGGGGATGCCGTCCGCCGCGCCGGCCTGGTAGCCGCAACGCCGCTGCCAGGCCGCGTACGCGGCGACCGTGCGGCTGCCGAAGGAGCCGTCCACCCAGCGCTGTTCGAGCAGCCCCTCGTCCACCAGCGCCTGCTCCACGATCGCCACCTCGGACCCGTAGGTACGGTGGCCCTGTTCGGCGCCGGGGTCGGTCCGCGCGGCGGAGACCACGTGGGAGACCGACACCGACCGCTGCCCGGGGAGGTAGCCGAGCAGCCGGTTCAGCGAGCCGGAGCCGGGGACACCGTCCGCCGCCTGCCCGGAGTAGCCCAGACTCCCCTGGTAGTCGGCGTAGTTCTCGGTGTCCGCGTCCGTCCAGGTCGGCCCGGGGCCGGAGCGGTAGTGGTCGCCGAATCCGTGCGAGACGAGCGCCTGCCCGACCGCGGTCACCTGGTAGCCCTGGGCGCCGTAGCCGTAGGGCAGGCCGTTGATCGAGACCTGGTAGCGGGCGGGCGTGGTGTCTCCGGGGGGTGCCGGGTGCTGCTGCGAGGGCGGGGGGTCCTGGGTGCCGCCGCCGGCCGTGAGGTCGGGCCAGGAGCCGGGGTCGGTGTGGTCGTTGAACGGGACGTGGGCGTGCGCGTACCAGCCGCCGCGGGTCTCCCAGACGCTCTCGTCGCGGTGGCCGGAGAAGTCGACCGGCCGGCCCATCGGCCAGACGTCGGGGACGCCCCAGGAGGCGATCCAGGCGTGGATCCGGCCCCAGCCGGCGCAGGGGGTGTCGACCAGCCGCGGGTAGACCCGGCCCTGGTAGCGGCAGTACGGGAAGAACACCGCCTCGATCTGGATCACCACCCGGCCGGCCCGGTTGGTGCGGGTCGGGCTCTCGGCCGGGCTGAGCAGGCTCTTCGAGCGGGAGTCGGCCGGGAGGAGCTGCGCCGTCCGGCCGCTGAACGGGTCCCAGACCAGGTGTGGAGCGTCGCCGGCACCACTGCCGGTGAAGTAGCCCACCAGTTCCTCGTAGGTGCACCAGTCCTGCGGGGCGGCGGCGGTCGCGTTGCGGTCCCAGGTGATGTGGGCGATGGCCTTCGGCGGGTACTGCTGGTCGGTCGGTGCGTGGTCGCCGAGGTCGTGGACCTCGGCGCCGGGCAGCCACAGGTCGGGCATGGCGGTCTCCTCCGAACTGCTGAGGGCATCACCTCCGGTATCGGCAGGTCGGGGCCGCGGATTGACCCCGACGGCGCAATGCGCGGCATTGAACCGCCCGTACTCGCCCGGCCGTTCGACTCAGCGGGGGCCGTTCGCCCCCGCGTGCGATTCGGGCGCCCGTGCGGGTGCGGCCGATCGCACGGAAGGGGGCGCATTCCACCCCGCCGAGGCCCGGCTGTCAATCGTTGACATCACAAATGGTCTAGTCCAAGTTGGTCCGGCGGACCGGCACCAGCCCGCGCCCGAGACCTCCCGTGCGCCCAACTGGCCGCCGTGGAAACGTATCTGACGATCCGATGGAGAAGCCCGCACCATGCAAAGAGTCTGCCTCGCCCTGCCCACCATGCGGTCCTGCCCCGACACCATCACGGAACTCGCGGAGGAGGCGGCCCACGCCGTCGCGAACTTCGGGGTCGAGGTGCACCTCCTCGTCCTCGACACCACCGGCGCCGTCGCGTTCGCGGAGAACGCGGGCGCCGTGGCCGCACTGGAGCCCACGCCCGGCGTGGTCGTCCACCACCTCGGCGAGGCGCAGCAGCGGGAGTTCCTGCGCCGGGCGGCCGAGGGCTCCGGCGCCGCCGACCCCGAACTGCTGCTCGACCTGATGCTCCCGCGGGCCGTCGCGTACGGTTCGTGCGTCAACCGGCTCTTCCTGGGCGCGGCGGCCCTGGGCTGCACCTCCGTGCACCTGCGCAACGACGACGCCGACTTCCAGGTCGTCGACGGTCTGAAGGTCTTCCCGATCCACCACGAGCTGCTCTCGATCGGGCGGCCGGCCGGCGAGGCGGCGGCCGGCGTGTCCCGCTCCGAGCTCGACCCGGCCGACGCGGACAAGCCGGTGATGCTGGTCAGCGGCTCCTTCATCGGCGAACTCAACGTGGACATCAGCGAGATCCACGAGCTGGACCCGGCCGTCTACCGCGACGTGGTGCGCCTGTGGACCCCGCCGGTGTGGTCCGAGGAGGAGCGGGACGCGATGGTGGACGTGTCCTTCAAGGGCGCCGGCTCCGAGCCGTTCGACACCGACGAGTCCGTCCTCGGCGTGCCCGACATCTGGGACGTCTACATGTGCAACATCGCCCTGGACCACCGGGCCTACGAGGTGCTTCCGCTGCTGCCCTCGATCGAGACCATCGGCAGCGACTACGCCCTGCTGCACGCCCTGGTCCACTCCCGGCTGCCCGGCGTCACCCACAACCGCCACATCGTCAACTACTACACGCCCGAGCGCCGCACCGGCGCCGGATTCGTCGCCTACCAGCTGCGGTTCGTCAAGTTCCTGCTCTCGATGCTGTACCTGTACCCGGTCTACGGTGGGATGATCGACCTCGGCCGCGGGATGCTGGACGAGCGGCACGGGCTGAAGGCGGAGCCGATCCTCGACCTGGTGCGGGGCAGCGTCGACTGGGACCGGGCCGGGAACGAGCACTGCCTGGACGTCCTGGACCGCTCCTACCGCAAGCTGGGCGGCAAGTACGCCGAGCTCGCCGACGTGGTGGCCGGGCAGCGGCAGCAGCTCCTGGACGAGGCGCAGCAGGACGCCGAGCGCTGGGCGGTGCTGGTGGACGCCTGGGCCGCGCTGGTGGCCGCCGCCCGCGCGGAGGGGCTCGGCGCCGCACCGGAGGGACCCGACGCCGCCCCGGAGGGGCCGTCCCGGTGAGCGGGGACCTCCGGATCCGGCGGCTGGCCGACGGGGACTGGGACGCCGTGGTCGCGCTGGAACACGACGCCTACGCGGCCGACGGCCTGTCCGAGGGCCGGGAGGCGCTGCAGTCCCGCGCGCTCGGCTCACCGGAGACCTGCTTCGTACTGGAACAGGGCGGCACGGTCCGCGGCTACCTGCTGAGCCTGCCGTACCCGCCGCTGCGCTGCCCCGACCTCACCCGGCCGGAGGAGACGCGGTACGAGTCGGACAACCTGCACGTGCACGACCTGGTGATCGCCGAGGACCTGCGCGGCCAGGAGGTCGCCCTGGGGTTCATGCGGCACTTCCGGGAGCGGGCGGAGGAACTGGGCTTCGAACGGATCTCGATGGTCGCGGTGCGCGGCGCCGAGATCCTGCTGAGGCTGATCGGCTACCGCGCGCACCGGGAGGTCGCGGTGCCGACCTGCTACGGGCGGCGGGCGGTCTACATGTCGATGCCGGTGCGCTGACCGGCGGCGGTCCACGGGCGGGCGGTCGGTCACTCCTTCGGCCCAGCCCGGACGGCGAGGGTCACCCCGTCGGGCGAGCCTGGTGGTGGCCGTGACCCGCGCGCGGCCACCACCGGCACCCGCCCGCCACCGGCACCGGCCCGCCCCGCCACCGGCACCGGCACCGGCACCGGCCCGGACGCCCGAGGGAGCAGCGTATGAAGGCCGCCGTCGTCCGCGATTTCACCGCGCCGCTGGTCATCGAGGACCGACCGGTGCCCGAGCCGGCCGCGCACCAGGTCCGGGTCCGGATCGAGGCCTCCGGCCTCTGCCACACCGACATCCACGCCGCCCGCGGCGACTGGCCGGTCAGGCCGGCCCCGCCGTTCGTCCCCGGGCACGAGGGCGTCGGCGTCGTGGAGGCGGCGGGCGAGCTGGTCCGGCACGTCCGGGTGGGCGAGCGGGTCGCCATCCCGTGGCTCGCCGACGCCTGCGGGCGGTGCGACCAGTGCGTGTCCGGCTGGGAGACGCTCTGCCCCCGGCAGCACAACAGTGGTTACTCGGTGGACGGCGCCTACGCCGAGCACGCGCTCGCGCACGGCGACTACGTCGTCCCCGTCCCGGAAGGCATCGACCCGCTGGACGCCGCGCCGCTGTCCTGCGCGGGCGTCACCACGTACAAGGCGCTCAAGGTCTCCGGCGCCGGACCGGGCACCCGGGTACTGGTCTCCGGCATCGGCGGGCTCGGCCACCTCGCGCTCCAGTACGCCCGGATCTGCGGCGCCGAGACCATCGCCGTCGACGTCACCGACGACAAGCTCGCCCTCGCCCGCGACCTCGGCGCCGACCACGTCCTCGACGCCCGCAGCCAGGACGTCGCGGCCGAGGTCCAGGCGCTCGGCGGCGCCCACGCGGCCGTCGCGCTCGCCGTCAGCAACGCCTCCTTCCAGGCCGCGTACGGCGCGCTGCGGCGCGGCGGCACGCTCGTCCTGGTGGCGCTCCCGGCCGGCGGGAAGCTCGAACTGCCGGTCTTCGAAACGGTGTTGAACGGCACCAGGGTGATCGGCTCGATCGTCGGCACCCGCGAGGACCTCGCCGAGGTGTTCCGCCTGCACGCCCTCGGCCGGACCCGGGTGATCCGGGAGACCCGGCGGCTGGAGGAGGTCAACGCCTGCTTCGACGAGGTGCTGGCCGGCCGGGTCTCCGCCCGGCTGGTCTTCGACCTGCGCTGACCGACCGCGCCGATGGATCGCGTCGCGGAGTGTGCCGACGGAGTGTGCTGACGGGCGGCCACACCCGACGGGCGACCGCACCGGTCGGGGCGCGGGCCGCGACACGCCGCCCCGGACCACACGTGCTTCGTCCGCTCCCGGGAGGGCACCGTGGCGCGGTCCGACCGGCCGACCCGGCAGGTGGGGCGGCGGCCGGTCGGACCGGTCGGGTTCGGCTGATGGGTCCGCACCGGTGGACCGCGGCCGCTCGGCCCCGGCCCGCACCACCCGACTCACCACCCCGCCCGACTCGCCGCACTGCCCGACCCACCGCACCGCCCGACTCTCCGTCCCACCGGCCCCACCGGCCCCGTCACCGTCCGGGAGCGGTTGCAGTTGCGTCTCCGTTCCGTGTCGGCGGGCGTACGAAGTACCGGCCGGTCCGGGATCCTGGGGAGAACGACTGGTCCGGCAAGGGGAGTTGCCATGGGGGACGGCCGCGGGATGGTACCCGACGTCGTGGAGGCACTGCTGGCCGGCGGGCCGCACCAGGCGGTGGCGGACGTGGTGCGGGCACGGCTGCGGATGGTGCCGGAGGGGGCGCGGGCACTGGCCTCGGCCGAGACGGGCCCGGAGGACGTGCAGGCGCGGGCGCAGCTGACCGCCGCGGTCGCCCATCTGCTCGCCACCGACGAGGCGTTCGCGCAGTACCTGGCGACCACCGGGCTGGGGCGGTCCACCGATCCGTCGACCGTGCAGCTGCGGACCGGGCCGAGCACCGTCCAGCTGCGGACCGGTGCCGGGTCTCCGCCGACCGGCCCGACGACCGTCCAGCTGCGGGTAGGCCCCGCGGACGCCCGGGCCCGGGCCCTCGCCGCGCGCCGCAGCAGTGCCGGGATCGTGGTGGCCCTGGCGCTGGTCCTGATCGCCGCCCTGGTCGCCCTCGGCATTCACCTGGGCTCGCGCCCGCTGCTGAAGCCGGGCGGCCCCGGTCTGGCGCACGCCGCGCAGCCGCTGCGCGACCCGGCGCTGGTGCGGGGCGTGCTGCCCGACGCGCGGGCCATGCCGGCCGGGTGGGAGGTGCGGAGCGGGCCGGAATCGGGCACGGGTTCGGGCGCCGACGCGCCGTGCCTGCTGCCGGATTCCTGCGATCAGCAACTCGCCTACGCCACGGTTCGGTTCGGTGCGGCGGACATCCGGACCGCGAACTTCACCGCGGTCGCCTTCGGCTCACCCGAGACGGCCGCCCGGGCCTTCGGCGCCACGCTCGACCGCACCGCCGGCGAGGACTCGGGGGCGGTGGCCCTCCCCCGGATCGGCGACCAGAGTGCCGTCCGGACCCGCGGTTCGTCGACGGCGGTGGCGCTGGTCCGGGTCGGCGCCGTGCTGCTCCTGGTGCGCGACGACGGGCCGGGTGCCGCCGTCACCGCGCCCTGGCTGACGGTGTTCGCCGAGCTGCTCGCCGAGCGCGCCCGGCAGGCCCAGGACGGCCGCACCCCCGACGCGGCCGCCTCGACCGCGGCCGCAACCGGCTGACGGTCAGGGCTTGTCGAGGTACGCGAGGACCGCGAGGACCCGCCGGTTGCCGTTCTCATCGTCGGTGAGCCCGAGCTTGCCGAACATCGAGGTGGTGTACTTGCTGATCGCGCTGTCGCTGAGGAACAGCCGACGGGCGACGGCCTGGTTGGAGAGGCCCTCGGCCATCAGGGCGAGCACCTCCAGTTCGCGCTCGGTGAGCCGGTCGAGGCGCCGGTTCGACGGGGCGGAGGAGACCAGGGCGGCGATGACGGCCGGGTCCATGGCCGTCCCGCCCCGGGCGACCCGCTCCAGGGCGTCGACGAACTGCTCGCCGTCGAACACGCTCTCCTTGAGGAAGTAGCCGATGCCGCCGGCGCCGTCGGCCAGCAGCTCGCGGGCGTACAGCTGCTCGACGTGCTGGGAGAGGATCAGCACCGGTAGCCCCGGTACCTCGCGTCGGGCGGCGAGGGCCGCCCGCAGGCCCTCGTCCGACTGGGTCGGCGGCATGCGGACGTCGACGACGGCGACGTCCGGGCGGTGGGTCAGCAGGGCGTCGAGGGTCTCGGGGCCGGTGGCGGCGGTGGCCACCACCTGGTGCCCGTAGGCCTCCAGGAGGTGGACCAGTCCGTCCCGGAGCAGGTACAGGTCCTCGGCTACGACGATTCGCATGGCACCATCATCGTCGCCCGGGTCGGTCCGCCCTCGGGGCTGGTGATCTCCAGGGTGCCGTCGAACACCGCGAGTCGGCGCCGCAGCCCGGCCAGTCCGCCCGCACCGCCCGGCACCGCTCCGCCGCGACCGTCGTCCTCGACGTCGACGACGATGCCGGTCCCGCTGTGCGCGACGGCGATCCGCACGCTCGTCGCCCGGGCGTGCCTGGAGGCGTTGGTGAGCAGTTCGGCGATCCCGAAGTACAGGGCGGACTCGATCGGCGGTTCCGGCCGGAGGGGCCGGTCGGCGGCCACGGTCACGTCGAGCGGGCTGTTCAGGGCGAGGGCGCGGACGGCGTCGACCAGCCCGCGTTCGGTCAGCACCGGCGGGTTGATCCCCCGGACCAGGTCCCGCAGTTCGGCCAGCGAACTCGCGGCGCCGGACCGCGCGGCCCGCATCAGGGCCCTGGCCCGCGCCGGATCGGTCTCCATCAGCTTCTCGGCGGTAGCGAGGGAGAGCCCGAGCGCGACCAGGCCGGCCTGCGCCCCGTCGTGCAGGTCCCGCTCGATCCGGCGGATCTCGGCGGCCTGGGCGACCGTCACGTCCGCGCGCTGGGCGGTCAGTTCCTCCACCCGGTCGGCCAGCCGCATCGCGGCGGAGGGGCCGAGGAAACGGACCGCCACCGGTTCGACCAGCCGCCAGGCGTACGGGGCGGAGGCGACGGCCACGACCGCGGCCAGCGCCCCGGCGGCGTGCGCGAGGGGCTCCGGCCGGAGCAGCCCGAGGAGCGCACCGGCCGCGGCGGCCGGCGGGACGGCCGCGGCCAGGCCCGCCGTGAACGGCGCGATCCCGGTGAACCGCAGGTCGCGCCAGGTGGCCGGGTCGCCCCACCAGGTCCGCCACGCCTGGTCCATGACGGCGTCCCGGCGGCTGCGCTCGTAGGAGTGCCCGTTCCACCAGTACCCGGTGGACATCCGGGTGACCGGCCCGGGCTCCCGGTAACCGGCGGGCACGGCCGTGCCGGTCCACCGCTCGACCAGGTGGCGCACGGTCCGGCAGACCGGGCGGGCGAGGGCGAGCGTGCCGGTGCACACCAGGACGACCGGCAGCAGCCACGACCACGGGTTCGCCGGCCCCCACCGGATCCCCAGCGCGACGGCGGCGGCCCACACCGCCGGGACCAGCAGGGTGACGGCCGCGACCGCACAGGCCCGGACGAACCCCGCTCCGGCGCGTACGCCCCACGACACCGACTGTTCCGACATCCCCGCTCCTCGCCCCCGTGTTTCGACGTCTCCACTCTGCACCAGCCGGTGCCCGCCGGACCCGTGGTCGGCGCAGGAGTGTGGCCTGCCCCACCCCGGCGGAGGGCCTGCCCCACCCCGGCGGAGGGCCCGCCCCACCCCCGCGCGGGGGTGGGGGCCGCGCGCCGCCGGGGTCCGGCGGCGTCGCCCGAATGCATGTATCGCTCTCTTGACTGGCGTCACCGAAGCGCCATACTGGCCTCACTCCCGCTCGCACGACGAGGTGCCGCCCATGGAGCTCTCCCCCTCGGCGCACGTGGACACGTACTGCCGAGACCACCTCCCACCCTTCGATCAGTGGCCGGAACTCCTTTTCGAACTACCGGAGTTGGCCTACCCGGACCGCCTGAACTGCGCCGCCGCCCTGCTCGACGACACCATCGACCGCCTCGGACCGGACCGCCGCTGCCTGCTCACCCCCACCGAGCAGTGGTCCTACGGCGAACTGCGCGACCACGCCGACCGGATCGCCCGCCTGCTGACCGAGGACCTCGGCCTCGCCACCGGCAACCGGGTGCTGCTGCGCGGCCCCAACACACCCTGGCTGGCCGCCTGTTGGCTCGGTGTCCTGAAGGCCGGCGGGGTGGTCGTCACCACCATGCCGCTGCTGCGCGCCACCGAACTGACCCAGCTGGCCGACATCGCGAAGCCCGCCCTGGCCCTGTGCGACCACCGCTACCTGGCCGACCTCGACCGGGCACGAGCCCCCGGCCTGCGGATCGTCCCCTACGGCGGCGACGGCCCCGAGGACCTCACCGCCCGCTGCGCCGCCAAACCACCCGGCTTCACCGCCGTCCCGACCGCCGCCGACGACGTCGCGCTGATCGCCTTCACCTCGGGCACCACCGGGCGCCCCAAGGCCACCCTGCACTTCCACCGCGACGTGCTCGCCAACGCGGACACCTTCTCCCGCCACCTGCTCCACCCCACCCCCGACGACCTCTTCGCCGGCACCCCGCCGCTCGGCTTCACCTTCGGCCTCGGCGGCCTGCTGGTCTTCCCGCTGCGGGCCGGCGCCGCCAGCCTGCTGCTGGAGCAGGCCACGCCCGAGCAGCTGGCCGAACACGTCCGGCGGCACCGGGTGAGCGTGCTGTTCACCGCACCGACCGCCTACCGGGCGATCCTGGCCGCCGGACTGGCCGACCGGCTGGCCGGGGTGCGGCGCTGCGTCTCGGCCGGCGAACCGCTGCCCGCCGCCGTCTGGCAGGCCTTCCACGCCACCACCGGGCAGCGACTGATCGACGGCATCGGCGCCACCGAGCTGCTGCACGTCTTCATCTCCGCCGCCGACGAGTCCGTCCGCCCCGGCGCCACCGGCAAGCCCGTCCCCGGCTACCGCGCCGCGATACTGGACGCGCAGGGCCGCCCGGTGCCCGACGGCGAACCCGGGCTGCTCGCCGTCAAGGGCCCGACCGGCTGCCGCTACCTGGACGACGAACGCCAGTCGAGCTACGTCCGGGACGGCTGGAACCTCACCGGCGACACCTACGTCCGGGACCGGGACGGCTACTTCTGGTACCAGGCGCGCAACGACGACATGATCGTCTCGGCCGGCTACAACATCGCCGGGCCCGAGGTCGAGCAGGCGCTCGCCACGCACCCCGACGTGGCCGACTGCGCCGTGGTCGGCACGCCCGACGAACGGCGCGGCAGCGTGGTCACCGCGTACGTGGTGCTGCGCGCCGGCGCACCGGCCGGGCCGGACGCGGTGCGCGACCTCCAGGAGCACGTCAAGCGCACCATCGCCCCGTACAAGTACCCGCGGGTGGTGGAGTTCGTCACCGAGCTGCCGCGCACCGCGACCGGCAAGCTGCACCGCGCCGAACTGCGGCGGCGGGCCTCGCTCACCCCGGCCAGCGTCGCGATCGAGCGCCGGGTCGAGTGGTCCGACACCGACGCGGCCGGGCACTACCACTTCTCCGCCGTGCAGCGCTGGGCCGAGGCGGCGGAGGCGGCGCTGCTGCGCCGGCTCGGGCTGGCGGAGCTGTTCGGGCGCATCCCCCGGGTGCACTTCGAGGCCGACTACCGCGAACGGCTCTGGTTCGGGGACGTGGTCCGCACCGAGCTGCGGGTGGTCCGGGTCGGCGGCTCCTCGCTGCACTACGCCTTCGAGGTGCACGGCCCGCAGGGCCTGGCCGCGAGCGGCCGGATGTCGGTGGTGCACGCGGCGCCGCACACCAAGGGCGCCGAGCCGTGGCCCGTCCGGGTGCGCCGGGCACTGACCGAGTCCGGACCGCAGCAGCCGGAGGTGGTCGCGTGACCGGCGCGGCCGGGGCCCGTCCGGCGGCGGGCCCCGGCACCCGGGCGCGCCGGATCGCGGTGATCGGCGCCGGCCCCGGCGGGCTCTACTTCGCCGCCCTGGCCAAGCGGGCGGCCCCGGAGCGGGAGATCACCGTCTTCGAACGGGACGGCCGGGAGGACGAGTCCGGCTTCGGCGTGGTCTTCTCCGACGAGACCCTGGACGGCATCGCCCAGGCCGACCCGCAGGTCTTCGCAGCGATCGGCGCCGAGTTCGCCCGCTGGAGCGACATCGACGTCCGCTACGCGGGCGGGGTGCGCACCAGCGGCGGGCACGGCTTCGCCGCCCTGGACCGCAACCGGCTGCGCGCCATCCTGCGCGAGCGCTGCGCCGAACTCGACGTGGACGTGCGCTACCGCACCCCCGCCCCGCCCGTCGAACGGCTCGCCGCCGGGTACGACCTGGTGGTGGCCGCCGACGGCATCCGCTCCGGCACCCGGGCGACGTACCCGGAGGCCTTCCGCCCCGACGCGGACGAACGGCACTGCCGCTACATCTGGCTCGCCACCGACAAGGTCTTCGAGGCCTTCACCTTCATCGTCGAGCGGTTCGACTTCGGCACCCTGCAGGTGCACGCCTACCCGTACAGCGCCACCCGCTCGACCTTCATCGTGGAGATCGCCGAGGACGCCTGGCGCCGGGCCGGCTTCGAGGCCCTCGCCGCACGGGAGTTCGCCCGCGGCGAGAGCGACACGGAGAGCGTGCGGCGCTGCGCGGAGCTGCTCGCCGGCCACCTGGACGGCCACCGGCTGATCCCCAACGCCTCCCGCTGGATCCGCTTCACCACGGTGCGGAACGCGCGGTGGCACCACCGCAACGTGGTGCTGCTCGGCGACGCCGCGCACTCCGCGCACTTCTCGATCGGCTCGGGCACCAAACTGGCCCTGGAGGACGCCCTCGCCCTGGCCGCCGCACTGGGCGAACAGCCCTCCCTGGACGAGGCGTTGGTCGCGTACGAGGCCGAGCGGCGCCCGGTGGTGGAGTCCACCCAGCGCGCCGCGCAGGCCAGCCTGGAGTGGTTCGAGACCGTCGGGCGGCGCACCGGGCAGGACATCGACCGGTTCGCCTTCAACCTGCTCACCCGCAGCCGTCGGGTCACCTACGGCAACCTCCGGGCCCGCGACGCCGCCTTCGTGGACGCCGTGGACACCGCCTTCGGCGGCTCGCCCGGGGTGCCGCCGATGTTCCGGCCGCTGAAACTGGGCGCGCTGGAGCTGCGCAACCGCGTCGTGGTGCCGCCGCTGGCGACCTTCACCTCCTCCGACACGCTGCCCGGTGCCTTCGACCGGGCCCAGCTGACCGGACACGCGCTCGGCGGCGCCGGGCTGGTCCTCGCCGGGATGACCGCGGTCAGCGCCGAGGGCCGGGCCACCGACCGCTGCCCGGGCCTGTGGACCGACCGCCAGGAGGGCGCCTGGCGCGAACTCGTCCGCGCCGTCAAGGCCGTGAGCGACACCCCGCTCGGCATCCAGCTGACCCACGCCGGACGCCGGGGCGCCACCGCCGTCCCCGGACCGGACGGCATCGGGCGCCCGCTCGCCGGGGGCTGGCCGCTGCTGTCCGCCTCGGCGATCCCGTGGGACGCCGACAGCCCGGTGCCGCACGAGGCCAACGACTTCCAACTGGCAGCCGTCACGGCGGACTTCGCGGCGGCCGCCGAGCGCGCGGCGCGGGCCGGGTTCGACGTGCTGGAGCTGCAGTTCGGCCACGGGCACCTCGTCTCCTCGTTCCTCTCCCCGCTCACCAACCAGCGCACCGACCGCCACGGCGGCCCGCTCGCCCACCGGCTGCGGCTCCCGCTGGAGGTGCTGACCGCGGTGCGCGCCGCCTGGCCGGCCGGACAGCCGCTGCTGGTCCGGATCTCGGCGAGCGACTGGGCGCCCGGCGGCACCACCGAGGCCGAGGCGGTGGCGATCTGCCGCGCGCTGGCCGAGGCCGGGGCGGACGCGGTGGACGTCTCCACCGGCGAGGTGGTGGCGCACCAGCGTCCGCCGTACGGGCGCGGGTACCAGACACCCTTCGCCGAACTGGTCCGCTCCGCCACCGGGCTGCCGACCGTCGCGGTCGGCGCGATCTCCGGCCCCGACGACGCCAACTCCGTCCTGCTGGCCGGACGGGCCGACCTGGTCGCGGTCGGCCGGGCCCAGCTGCACGACCCGCTCTGGACCCTGCACGCCGCCGCCGACCAGGGCTACACCGGCCCGGGCGCCCGTTGGCCCGAGCCCTGGCTGGCGGGCAGCCGCAAGCCGCCCGGCCCCGGCGCCGACCGGGTCGCCCCGCGGCTGCAGCTGCTGCGCGAGCCGCCCGCCCCCGTCCACCGCCGCTGGCTGCCGACCCCGCCCGAGGAGTGACGAGCACCGTGCCCCACCTGCCCCGCTTCACCGCCGCCGCCGTCCAGGCCGCGCCCGTCTACCTGGACCCGGCCGCCACCGTCGACAAGGCCGTCGCGCTGATCCAGGAGGCGGCCGGTCACGGCGCCGAACTGGTGGTCTTCCCCGAGGTCTTCGTGCCCGGCTACCCGTACTGGAACTGGACGATGAACCCGGTGCAGGGCTCGCCCTGGTACGAGCGCCTGTACCGGGCCGCCGTGGACGTCCCCGGCCCGTACGTGGACACCCTGCGTGCCGCCGCCCGGCAGGCCGGCGTGGTGCTGGTGATCGGCGTCAACGAGCGCGGCCGGCACAGCCTCGGGGTGCTGTACAACACCCTGCTGATCATCGACTCGGACGGCGGACTGCTCGGCGTCCACCGCAAGTTGGTGCCGACCTGGGCCGAGAAGCTGACCTGGACCCAGGGCGACGGCAGCACCCTGAAGGTGCACCGCACCGCCGTCGGCCCGCTCGGCGCGCTCGCCTGCGGCGAGAACACCAACACCCTGGCCCGCTTCACCCTGCTCGCCCAGGGCGAACTCGTCCACGCCGCGAGCTACATCGCCCTGCCGGTGGCCCCCGAGGACTACGACATGGCGGAGGCCATCGCGCTGCGCGCCTCGGCCCACTGCTTCGAGGGCAAGCTGTTCACCGTGGTCTCCTGCTCCACGATCTCACCCGAGATCGTGGACCTGATCGCCGGCGACGACCAGCAGCTGCGCAAGCAACTCGCCCGCCCGCGCAGCGCGTTGTCCGGGATCTTCGGCCCGGACGGGCGGGCCGTCACCGAACCCCTGGTGGACGAGGAGGGCATCGTCTACGCCGAGATCGACCTCGGCCGCTGCATCCAGCCCAAGCAGATGCACGACATCGTCGGCCACTACAACCGCTTCGACGTGTTCCGGCTGCACGTGGACGACCGCCCGCTGCGGCCCCTGGTGTTCCCCGAGGAGGAGTCATGACCGGTCCCGACGGCCGCTCGAACCGCGCGGGCCTCCCACACCACGAGGCCCGCGACGAGGCCCGCGACAAGGACCACGACGACGACCGGATCGGCCGCGCAAGAGTCACCGAGAGCCCCGAACTCCTCGCCTACTACGAGGAGCTGGCCGAGCACTCGGCCGGCGCACTGTGGACGGTGGCGAACGAGATCGAGCCCTGGTACCCGCAGCCCAAGTCCGTCCCGGTGCTCTGGCGCTACGCGGACCTGCGCCCGCTGGTACGCAAGGCGCTGCCGCTGGTCAAGGCCGACGACGCCGGCCGCCGGGTGGTCATGCTGGTCAACCCCGGCCGCCGCGAACTCAGCGCCGCCGTCGGCCTGCTGTACACCGGCCTGCAGATCATGGGCCCCGGCGAGGCGATGACCGCGCACCGCCACCAGGCCTCCGCACTGCGCTTCGTCCACGAGGGCACCGGCGCCTGGACCATCGTAGACGGCCAGCGGCTCAAGGTCGGCCCGCGCGACTTCGCGATCACCCCCAACAACACCTGGCACGAGCACGGCAACGAGTCCGACGACGCCCCGGTGATCTGGCAGGACGGCCTGGACATCCCGCTGGTCAACACGCTCGACGCCAACTTCTACGAGGTCCACCCCGAGCTGTACCAGCGCCCCGGCCCGGTGGTGAACTCCTCGCTGCTCAGCTACGGCGGCAACCTGCTGCCGTACGGCGCCGAGAAGTGGACCCGGCCGTACTCGCCGCTGTTCGGCTGGCCCTGGGAACCCAGCTACGAGGCGCTGTGCCGACTCGCCCGCGCGAGCGAGGGATCGCCGTACGACGGCGTCATCATGGAGTACACCAACCCGGTGACCGGCGGCCCGGTGATGCCGACGATGGCCGCCCACCTGCAGCTGCTGCGCCCGGGCCAGGCCACCCGCGCACACCGGCACACCGGCTCGGTGGTCTACACGGCGGCCAAGGGGCGCGGCGTCTC
This sequence comes from Kitasatospora sp. NPDC059599, assembly GCF_042735125.1. Lineage (NCBI taxonomy): Bacteria > Bacillati > Actinomycetota > Actinomycetes > Kitasatosporales > Streptomycetaceae > Kitasatospora > Kitasatospora sp. NPDC059599. The sequence continues at coordinate 14,986 of NZ_JBHWCL010000202.1, forward strand.
GGTGGTCGCCGGACAGCGCTTCGAGTGGCAGCAGGGCGACATCTTCGTCGTCCCGTCCTGGGC
>NZ_JBHWCL010000203.1:0-14697 GCF_042735125.1 Kitasatospora sp. NPDC059599
GCCGGAGGCCGGCCCCGCCGTAGCGGCCGCACCGGGCACGAACGCACCGGGCACGACCGGGCCAGGCACGACCGGGCCGGGCCACCCGACCCGGGACGAGCGGACCGAGGGTGCGCGCCCTGCTGTCCCCGCCATGGTGCAGGGTGGGGGCCATGCTTGCTGATCATCACGAGTACGACGTGGTCGTCACCGTCGTGACCCCGACGGGGATCACCGTCCACGCGGACGGGCACGACGGCTTCCTCGACCGGACCAAGCACCCCTCATGGTGGTCGGACACTCCCCCCGCCGCGGTCGGCGACCGGATGCGCGCGGTGGTCCTGGACGCCGGCAGGACGCCGCCGCGGTTCAGCGCCCTCCCGACCGACATCCGGACGGCCCGGAGCCTGCGCCACACCGAACCGCTGGAACGCCTCTGCCCGCCGCCCGCCCCCCGCGGCCGCCTCGACGTGGAGTGGGCCGCCGTGGAGGAGGCGCTGGGCACCGCCCTGCCCGCCGACTACAAGCGGCTCGTCCGGACGTACGGCGGCGGCCTCTTCGGGGGGACGCTCTGGCTGCTGGAACCGGACTGCCCGGAGGCGATGTACGACCTGGTCGCGCAGACCGCGGAACGTGCGGAGATCCTCGCCGAACTCTGGGAAGCGGGCGAGGAGAAGCCGTCGGAACTCGGTGAGGGCGACGTCAGGCTGGTGCCCTGGGGGTACGTGGAGGGCGCGGGGCACGTCCTGTACTGGCTGGTCCGGCCCGGTGTCGAGCCGGAGGAATGGACCGTCATCCTCAACGAGGGGCGCGGCCCCTTCTGGGAGGCCCACCCGGTCCCGTGCAGCCGGTTCCTCCTCGACGTGGTGGCCGGCACGTCGCCGTCGTTCTACTTCACCGACCTCGACGGCATCGTCGCCCCGGAGGACAGGACGCGCTTCACGCCCACCGCGCAGATCCTCGGCACGTAGCAACCGGCCGCGGCGGCCTCCGAGGGCACCCGGACGCCTCCCGGAAGGGCCCTGCGCGGTTCCGCGGCGCACCGACCACGGAAGTTGGGCCGTCTCCACATTTCTGCGGCCGTCCTCGAAACGCCCAGATCAGCGCCCTGAGACACCCGTGGGACGGCCCCGACCCGGTCCCGTCCGGCATTCGAGGGCCTCCCACGCGCCTACGGTTGACGACGTGTCGGACCGGCAACCCGACGGTTGCCACACCGCACACGAAGCACGATCAGCTCGAAAAGCACGATAAGCACGAAAAGCACGAGAAGTTGGGAAACGCACCATGAAGCTGAACACCAAGGCGGCGCTGCGCAGGGGAGCGGCCACCGTCTCCGCCGCCCTCCTCCTGGTCGGCATCGGCGCCTCGGCGGCGAGCGCCCAGCCCGGCGCGCGCAACGTCCGCTACGGCGACCGCGGTTCGGCCGTGACGTGCGTCCAGCTCGCGCTCAACCACTGGAACTCCCACCGCGGCCCCGGCCTGCCCCACCCCGAGATGGCCCTGGACGTGGACGGGCAGTTCGGTGGCGAGACCCTGCGGGTGCTGAAGGCCTACCAGAGCGCCCAGAACCTCGACGCCGACGGCGTCGTCGGTCCCCAGACCGGCGACCTGCTCTACTGGGCCCACCTCCACCAGAGCGACCCGTACTGCCACTCGGTCCTCCCGACCAAGTCCTGACCCTGCCTCTGACTCCGGCCCGGACTCTGACCCGGGAAGCTTGCCTCAAGCCGCCCGCCGGCCCTCCCCGCCAGGGGAAGGCCGGCGGGTGTCCGGCATTCGGTGGCCCGGACGGAGACGGTCCGAGGCCCTACGTCCGTCCCTCCATCACGTCTCAAGGGCCTTCGCCGCGTCGCGGATGACGTCGAGGACGACGTCCGGGCGGGAGAGCATGGGCACGTGGCTGCTGTCGACGGCGTGGGTCCTCGCACCCATGCGCTCGGCGGCCGCCCGCTCCAGGTCGGGGTTCACGGTGCGGTCGCCGTTCGCGACGATGTACCAACTCGGCTTCGTGCGCCACGCGGTGCCGGGGACCTGCTGGTCGAACAGGTCCGGTACGGGCACCGCGCCGGTCGCGAGGACGAGCTTCTGCTCGGCTGCCGGCAGATCGCCGCAGAAGTCGCCGATGCCCGACTCGCGGAGCCAGATACGGCCGTCGGAGACGTCGATGTGGTCGAAGACCGGCGTGCGCGGGAACTTGTCCTGCTGGCCCTGCGAGGTCTCGTCCTCGTCGGGGGCGAGCGCGGCGATGTAGACCAGGGCGCCCACGCGGTCGTGGGTACCGGCCTTGGTGATCAGGGTGCCGCCGTAGGAGTGGCCGACGAGCACGACCGGGCCGGGCACTCGGCCGATGGAGCGGGTGACGCACGCGACGTCGCCTTCGAGCGAGTCCAGGCCGTGCTGCGAACTCGACACCGCATGGCCCTCGGCCTGGAGCGCGGGGACGAGCTTGTTGAAGCACGACCCGTCGGCCCAGAGCCCGTGGGCGAAGACGATGCTTGCCTTGCCGGACATGATTTCCTCCTCCGTGGACGGCACATCTCGACGGATACTACGGCGCGTTCCCGTTCGGTCACCCTGAGTGCCAGTCGTGGCGTCGCGGCGCCTCGAGCCGGCCAGGTCGTCGACACCGCAACCAGGACACCGTGTGGCCGCGCATCACCCACGACGCCGGTGACACCTGCCACTGCCTCTCCGGTGCGAGCCGCTCCGACACCGGCTGCTGACTGCCGACGGCACCGCCCGGACCACCGGGCGGTGCCGTCGGCAACCGGTGCCGCGGCGAGGGCCGCTCAGGTCCGGACGTGGTGTTCGATGTCCTCGTTGAAGCTGGTCAGGGCCTGCGCGGTGAGGGTGGGGCGGGTGCCGGAGATCGCCGCGAGGAAGTCGTCGGTGCCGGCGGGGACCCCGGCGCGGTGGGTGAACTCGTTCTCGAAGGCCTGCTGGGAGCCCTTGCGGGCGGCGTACTCGATGTCGGCGGGGGTGAACATCTCGCTGGCCGTGACCAGCCTGCCGATGTCGACGTGCTGCGCGGCGGGACCGAGGTAGCGGCGCCAGATCGCCTCGCGCGCGACGGCGTCGGGCGGACCGACGGGGATGACGTAGTCGAAGCGGCCCGGGCGCAGGAAGGCCGAGTCGAGGGTGCGCAGCGAGTTGGTGGCGCAGATGAGCAGCCGGTCGTCGTGGTCGCGGAACGCCGGGATGAGCTTGAGGAGTTCGTTGGTGACGCCGTGGCCCGGGTCGACCGCGGTGCCGGAGCGGGCGGCGGCGATCTCCTCGACCTCGTCGATGAACAGCAGCACGCTGTCGAGCTCGGCCAGGTCGGCGAAGGCCTCGCGCAGCGAGGCGGCGAGCGCCCCGTCGGCGTCGGCGGCCAGGCGCGAGGGGAAGAGTTCCACGAACGGCCAGCCCAGTCGGGAGGCGACCGCCTTGGCGAAGGTGGTCTTCCCGGTGCCGGGCGGACCGAAGAGGATCACCGCTTTCGGCTGGCGGACTCCGTAGCGTTCGGCCAACTCCGGTTCGGCGAGGGGGAGTACGACCCGCTTCTCGATGGTGTCCTTGGCCGCGTGCATGCCCGCGAGCTGCTCCCACAGGCCGTGCGGCATGACCCGGCCGCCGAGTTGGGCGAGCAGCCCCGCGTCGCCCGCGCCCCGGTGTTCCAGCTTCTCGTAGTAGACCAGGCCCTCCACGTGGCGGTAGCCGGAGTTCTCCAGAGCGCCCGTCCCGGTCGAGCCGGGGGTGAGGACCGCGCTGATCCGCCGCACCCCCTTGGCCCGCAGACGCTGTTCGATCTGCGTGATCAGCGCGCTGCCCAGGCCGCGGTTGCGCCACGCGCCGGACAGGGCCACGATCATGATCCAGCCGCGTTCGCCCTCGGCCCGCGCCACCACCATGCCGACCAGCTCGTCCCCGACCCGGGCGACCACCGCCGGCTGGCCCCCGCGGGCCGCGGCGACGACGTCGGAGACCGGGAACACGGGGAGCGACAGGTCGGCCTGTCGGCCCTGGTCCCACAGCTGGATCGCCTGGTCCAGGTCGTCGTCGTGGAAGTCCCGTAGGTGCCACACCGGCACGGCTGCCTCCTTGACCGCTCCTGGGGCCATTGTCCGCGCGGCCGTCACGGCGGGCGAGTCGCCGGCCCCTCCCGCCGGTGGTCAGGACGCCCGGGCCTGTCTTCGAGCCCCGGGCGCCGCCCCGCGGACGCGGGTCCGGAGAAGGGCGTCAGCCGTCAGTTCGCTTGATCCACTCGCTGGAGCCGGGCGGGTAGTCGAAGCCGGGGCGCTTGACGTCGGCGCTGGTGCGGAAGGGGACGCCCTTGTTGTCGACGCGGATGGTGCCGCGGCGGTTGCCGCTGGACCAGTCGAGTGCGAGGTCCCAGCGGACGTCGTGCGCCTTGGTGTGCGCGGTGACGTAGAAGACCTCCGGGTCGGACGCGCTGACCTTGTACGGGAAGTCGCGCTGGCCGCCCTTGACGGTGATCGTGGGGCTTCCCCGGTCGAGGTCGATGTCGAAGGACTTGGTATCGACCGCGCCGCCGCAGCCGACGCCCATCGAGTAGTCGTTCCATGCGAGCGGTGCGCCCTTGGCGGTGATCCGCACGTGCAGGGCCTCCAGGACGACCGTCTCCGCTCCGCTGCCCTGGACGGTGAGGGCGACCTCCTGTTCGTCGGAGGACACTGCGCCGTAGGCACCGGCCCAGCGCGGGGCGTCGCGTTCGCCTGCGGGCGGCCCGACCTGGGCGGGCGCGCTGTTGACGAGGAAGTGCTGGCTGCACTGGTCGGCGTAGACGTACGGGCGGACGCCGACGGTGAGCGGCGCGGGTGCGTCGTCCGGCGGGGTGGGCGTGGGGGTGGAGGTCGGGCTCGTGGCCGCCGTGGTGGCGGTGCTGCCCGTCGCGGTCCCGGTGGGGGGCGGCTCCGGCAGGGCCGTGGTGCCCGCACCCGTGTCTGTACCCGTGCCCGTGCCCGTGCCCGTACCCGTACCCGTGTTCGTTCCCGTTCCCGCCGCCGTCGTCCCTGTGCCGGCCGCCCGGCCGCCGTCGCCGCCCCAGAGCACGGGCCGTACGACGATCACCGCGGTGGTCAGCACGGCGAGGGCCGCGGCGGAGGCGATCAGCGCGGTGCGGCGACGCCGCGGCGGGGCGGGCGGTGCCACCGCCTCGACGACCGGCGTTCCGGCGGCCTCCCCCTCGGGGGGTTCCGTCGCGGCGGCGGGTCCGGCCGGGTCGGCCGGAGCCGGGGCGGGCACGGGAACACCTGCCGGGGCGGGACCCGGTGGCGGCACCGGCGTGCCCGCCGTCGGCGGTTCGCCGGCCCGGTCCGTCCGGCGCGACCGGGCCGCGTCCGCCAGGATCCAGGCCCGGTGCAGCTCCACCAGCTCGTCCGGCGTGGCCCGGCACAGCCGTGCGATGCGCTCGGCCGACGCGTACTCGTTGGGCAGCGCGGTGCCGCTGCAGTAGCGGTGCAGCGTCGACGTGCTCGTGTGCAGCCGCTTGGCCAACGTTCCGTAACTCAGGCCCGAGCGGGTCTTGAGTTCGTGCAGCAGCCGCGCGAACTCAAGCGTCTCCGCGGCCCCAGTGCCCTCCGACACCTGTCCCCTCCGATCCCCCGGCGTCCCGTTCCGGCGTTCCAGGCCCGTTCCACCTCTGCTGGTCAGGGCCCGATTCGCCGTTCCACCCTACCCATCGTGCCGTCAGACGTTGTGGCCGGGACGGATCGCTCCGCAAGCTTCGGTCATCCGATCGACCCACCACCCGAGCACCTGCCGAAAGGGGCACGACCACATGTCCGTCCGCACCTCCCGCACCCGCCTGATCACCGCCGCCGCCAGCGTCGCACTCGCCGCCTTCACGATGACCGCGTGCGGCGACAACGGGGAGATCAAGTCGGCGGGCCCCGCGCCGTCGGTCAGGTTCACCAGCTTCGCCGGGGCGCCCACCTCGCCGGCGGCCGACCCGGCGGCACCCCCGGCGTCCGCCGCCCCCGGGTCCGCCGCTTCCAAGCCCGCCGCGAACGCCCCCGCGAACGCCTCGCCGAACGCCCCCGCGAACACCTCCGCGCCGAAGGCCCCCGCCGCTCCCGCCGCCACCAAGCCGACCACCTGCGAGGGCTCCAACACCAAGACCACCGCCGCCCCGCTGAACCGCCCCGTGAACCACATGCTGCTCACGGTCACCAACACCGGCTCCGGCATCTGCTACCTCCACGGCTACCCGGCCGTCCGCTTCGGCGAGGCCCAGGCCGTGCCCCCGGTGATCACCGACTCGAAGCCGCAGGCGGTCGTCACGCTCAAGCCCGGCGAGTCCGGCTACGCCTCCGTGAACCTGTCCTCCACGGACGGCACCGACGGCTCCAACGGCCACACCGTGACGTCCCTGGCCGTCTACTTCCACGGCCCCTCCGGCAACGAGAGCGTCGGCGCGGGCGCCAACCCGGCGCTGCCCCCGAAGGGCGTCTACGTGGACGACTCCCTCAAGGTCACCTACTGGCAGCAGTCGATGGACGACGCCGTCTCCTGGTGACACCGGCGGCACCCGAACAGCCTTCAGCACCCGAACAGCCTTCAGTACCCGACCCGAAAGCAGGCACCACCATGCGCAGCACCCCTCGCAGGATCGCCCGGCACCTGGTCGTCTACGTCGGCACGGCCTTCCGGATCCTCGTCCTCGGCCGTCCGGACGACCCGGACCTCTCCCGGCGGGCCGGCCTCTCCTGGCGCTGAGGCCCGGCGCCCCGCCCCACGACACCGACCCCGGCGGCCGCCCGGCGGTTCGCCGACCCGCACCGCGCACCTTGGAGTCCGCATGGCACTACGGATGGCAGTCACAGCCGAGCCGATACCGTCGCACGTGTCCGCGCTCGACTACGTCACCGTCCCGGCCGTGGAGCAGGGCCACGAGGTCACGCTCTACGCCCCCCACATGTTCCGCCTCGAAGCCCGGCGGCGAGGGGTGGCGTTCCACGGGGCGGGAACGGACTGGACCTGTGCTCCCGCCGTCCAGCGGTCGGCGAGCGGGATCTGGCGGGATCGCGGGAACGTCGCCTTCAACCGCTACGCCTTCGGCCGGCTCTGGCCGGACAACGCCGGACGGAAGGCCCGTGACCTGATCACCGCGTGGACCCGCACGCGGCCCGATCTGGTGATCGCCGAGTGCGGCGACTTCGGCGCGCACCTGGCGGCGAAGGTCCTGGACCTGCCCGTGTTCGCGGCCGACAACGGTCTCGGCCCGGTGCTCCTGGACCTCTGGGACACCGACATCGCGCCCGCGCTGACCCCCCTCCACCAGCAGTACGGGCGGGACACGCCCGTACTGCCCCCGATGCTCGTCCCTGCGCCGGTTGCGTGGTTCCACGCGACGCCCCCGCCCTCGGCGCACGCCGTCGCACGCACCGTCGCCGCGTCCTGGTCGACCCTCCCCGAGCGGCTGGACCGTTCCTCCTCCCGCCCGCTGGTCTACGTGAGCCTCGGCACCCTGGCCACCACGATGACCGGCCTGCGTACCGTGGTCGGGAACGTCTACCGGGAGATCATGGCCGCGATCTCCGGAACCGGCTGCGACGCGATCGTGTCCGCGGGAGACCTCGCCGGGGAACTGCACAGCGCGGACCCCCGCATCACGGTCGTCGGGCACGCCCCGCAGCCCGCCCTCCTGCACCGTGCCGACCTGTTCGTGACGCACGGCGGACGGGCGTCCCTGCTCGACGCGGTGCAGGCCGCGACGCCCGTCCTGGGCATGGGCGTTCTCGCCGACCAGCCCGACAACACCGCCGCGTTCGCCCGGCGCGGCCTCGGCCGCGCGCTGCACCTCACGGCCACGCGCCGCGAGATCGCCGACGCCATGACGGCCGTCCTCGGAGATTCCCGCTACGCCGCCGCCATGAGCGCCGCCGCCGCCGAGCTGGCACAGCTGCCGCCACTGGACATCACGGCCCTGTACGACGGGCGGGTACGGTGCCGACCGGGTGGGACCCGACGTCGGGCGTCCGCCGACGCGGCACGGTCGTGGCCGGACGGCGCCGTCTGCCTCTGACGGCGCACGACCCGACGGCGCACGACCCGACCGCACACGACCCGACGGCGCGCGGCGTGGGCCTGCCGGTACGACCACGGCGGGGAGAGGGGTGCTCCCGTCGATCCGGTCCGTCCGGTGAGCCGCGCCGGCGTCCATCGGGCCCGCCCGGCACCGATCCCCACCGGGAACGTCAGCGAGAACGCCGCCGGGGCGCCGAAGCCGGACCGCCCGGGTGCCGACTCCGTGAGTGGGCACCCGGGCGGTCCGGGGGTCTCCGGGATGCCCGGAGGTGGGTGTCGCGCGGTCAGACGGTGACCCGTTCGGTCCGCTCCGCCTGGACACCGGCGGGCTGCTCGGGGGCGGTGGCGGAGGTGCCCTCCCGGGGCGCGGGGAGCACGGCCATGATCGCGCCGGAGATCACGATGGTCGCCGCCCAGGCGAGCCCGTACCTGCCGACGGGGGTGTCGGAGAGCGGGCCGGCGAACCAGTCGCACTTGGTGAAGGCGAGCCCCATCAGCAGCGCGAGCACCCAGGACACCATCGCCTGCCAGCAGAAGCCGCCCACGTACCAGTACCGGCTGTTCCGGGTGGTGTCCATCAGCGCGTCGGCGTCGTAGCGCACCGCACGCGAGCGGCGGCGGAACATGTCCACCGCGTAGACGCCGATCCAGGCCGAGAAGGAGACGGCGAGCAGGATCAGGAAGGTGATGAAGGAGCCGAGGAAGCTCTTGGCGACCAGCATCAGCAGCAGGCCGCCGACCAGCGAGATCACGGCGTTGATGCTGACGGCCATGGCGCGCGGCAGCTTGACGCCCATGGTCTGCGCGGTGAAGCCGGCCGAGTACATGGAGAGGCTGTTGATCAGCAGCATGCCCACGATCGCGGTCAGCAGGTAGGGCACGGCCAGCCAGGTCGGCAGCAGGTCACCGAGGAAGGAGACCGGGTCCGCGGCCTGCGCCAGGCCGGGCGAGGCCACCGCCATCACGGCACCCATCAGCACCATCGGCACCATCACCAGGCCGGCGCCGGAGACCGTCACGCCGACGATCTTCTTGCCGGAGGCGGCGTGCGGCAGGTAGCGGGCGAAGTCCGGGCCGGTGGGGACCCAGCTGATGCCACCGGCGGCGATGGTCCCGATGCCGGCGATCATCATCGCGGTGGTGCCCGCGGGCTTGGCGAAGACCTCGCTCCAGTGCATGGTCGCGACCAGGTAGCCCAGCACGAGGACGCTGAAGACGCCGAAGAGGTACGTCGACCAGGTGTTGCACACGTTCAGGGCCTTCCGGCCCATGCCGGAGACCAGGAAGGTGCAGGCGACGAAGAGGAAGAGCGTGATGACGATCAGCGCGGTGTTGCTCTTGATGCCGAAGAGCAGGTCGAGAACGGTCAGCACGGCGTAGGCGCCGGTGACGGCGTTGATCGTCTCCCAGCCGAACCGGGCGATCCAGAGGATCGCGCCGGGGAAGAGGTTCCCGCGCACACCGAAGGTGGCCCGGGAGAGCGTGGCACCCGGGGCCCCGCCCCACTTGCCGGAGACCGACAGCACGCCGACCATGCCGAAGGAGGCGAGCGCGGCGCACGCGGCGACGATCAGGACCTGCCAGAAGTTCAGCTGGTTGAACACCACCAGGGCCGCACCCATGGTGAGCAGCAGCACACTGATGTTCGCCGCGACCCAGGTCGGGAAGAGCTCGCGGACTCTGCCCCGGCGTTCGTGGTCCGGGACGGGTTCGATACCGCGGGTCTCTATCGCACCGTCGACGTCGGCGGTGGACTGGTTGTCCATGAGGGTGGCTCCGTGCGTGTGAAGCGGGAGATGAATAGGGCAAATGGGACATTTATGGAACTCTTCGCGCGTAGCGCGGGAGTTGAGTCATCCTACTTTGTTGCAGATGTGACCTGATTGATGCGGTTGCCTGCTAAGAGCGCCAGAGGGCCGGACGGGCGTGCGGCCGGGTGGCCCTCCGGTACGCCCCGCCGGCCCTCGACCGGTACACCGCACGCCCCTTGGGGCCCGGGCGGGAGCGCCCGTTGCGGCACGCTCGCCTTGGCTGGTGGTGCCCGTGTCCACCGGGCGGAGCGCGAAGACCGCCACCCCTCGCGTGTGACCGTCGTCACCTGCGATCGGGCTCGGCGCCGCCGTCCCGCTGTCCGCCGAGGATCGGCCTCGGCTGCCGCGCGGAGACTGGCGCGTGAAGGCCGCCGCGCGAGGGCCGCCCGCGCGAGGGTCGCCGCGTGCAGGCCGCCCGCGCGGAGGCCGTCGATCAGACGGCCGCCGACCTGCCGTTTCGGCGGGATCGGCATCAGGACCCCCCGGATCCCCCGATCCCCCCATCCCCGACCGGGCGTTCCGGCCGGCCGGGCAAGCCGGCGGATCGATCCGCTTGACCTCAAGTCGACTTCACCTACAAGACTGGCGGCATGCCGAACGACACCGCAGCCATCCGCCAACCCGCCACCACCGAACCGAACATGACCGACCGCCACCTGACCGAATCCCTCCCGCTGGCCGACACCGCGCTCGACGAGATCGCCGGACAGCTGGCCGTCGGGGCGACGGTGGTCGGCATCGGGGAGTCCACACGCTTCTCCCGGGAGACCTTCGGGGTCCGGGACCAACTGTTCCGCCGACTGGTCCGGGACCACGGCTTCCGCGCGCTGGCCGTCCAGGACGACGCGGGTGCCGCGGCCGCCCTCGACGCGTACGTGCGCGGTGGCCGGGGTTCGGCCGCGTCCGCGCTGGCCGACGCCTGGAAGCCCTGGCGCACCGCCGAGACGGTCACGGCCCTGGAGTGGATCCGGACGTTCAACCGGGACCACGCGGACGACCCGGTCCGGATCTTCGGCGTGAAACCGGCCCAGGCGGGGCCCGCGGACTACGACGCCGTCCTGGAACACGTCCGCGCGTCGGCGCCCGAGCGGCTCGCGCAGGTGACGGCCCACCTGGAACCCATCCGCACCGCCCACGAGACCGACGAGCACATCCAGCGGGCGCGGGGAATCCACCCGGGCCGGCCGTTCGCCGAACACGCCCGCGACGCTCTCTTGCTGGTCGAATCCCTCCCCGGCGCCGACGACCGAGCGGACGGCGCGGTCGCCCGGATGCGCCTGATCGCGCGCTTCCACGAGCACAGCGTCGCCGGGCGCGGCACCTACGCGGGCGAGGCCGAGACCTGGGCCGACGCCGTCGCCGACTTCCGGCACCGGACCGGCCTGCGCACCGTCTACTGGGACGGCATCGCGCACACGTCGGCGGCCGACACGGTGCTGGGCCTGGCCCCCGAACGCGGTCCGCAGGCCACTGTCGGCAGCCTGTTGCGCAAGCGCTACGGCGCGCAGTACGTCTCCGCGGCGATCGGCTTCCACCACGGAGACCTCGGCGTCGCCGTCGTCCCGGACCCGGCCGCGGACCTCGTCGACGCGAGGCTCGGCGGCACGGACCTGCCCGCCCGCTGGCTGGACCTGCGCCACGACGACGTCCGCAGCCAGTGGGACGGACCTGCGAAGGCCCGCGTCATCAGCGGCGTCTACACCCCGGCCCGCGACGCCGCCGAACACCTGGCCGTCGCCTCCCTGGCCGACGCCTTCGACGTCCTCATCCACATCCGCCAGGCCTCCCCGGTACGCCGGCTGCCCTGACCCCGACGGAAACGACCGGCCGACCCCGAGGAGCCCCGACGAGGCCGGACGAGGCCGGAGGAGGCCGGACCAGCCCGGACGAGGCCTGGGCGGACGATCCGAGGTGCTGTGCCCGATTCGGCCGTCGGCCCGGCTCAGGAGGAGGGGTCGGCCGGGGAGTCCGGCTGGGGCCGCATCAGGAGCAGGTCCTCGCCCCAGGCGTCCAGCACCGCTGCGTGGCCGGCGGCCCGGGCATCCGCCTCGACCCGGGCGAAGAGCTGCTGTTGCCGCGTCACTTCGCCGGTCGCGGTGATCCGGGCGACGGTGTCCAACAGCGCGGTGCTCTCCCAGCCGGGCAACGGGAAGCGGTCCAGCTCCCAGGCCAGGTACTTGTTGTAGGGGCGGGGCCGGCGGTCCAGGGCGAAGAGCAGGTCGAGCAGGAATCCGACACTTGCGGCCGCGTCGAGGCGGCCGGCGAGCGGGTTGCCGTCGCGGTGGTTCTTGACCGAGCGGTAGAGCGAGTTGGTGTAGGCGTCCAGCAGGGCGGCGCAGGACCGGAAGGCCTCCTCGACGCCGAGCCGTCCCATCGCGGCGACGATCCGGGTGACCTCCCCGTCGCGGCGGTCGATCAGCACCCGGGAGCGGGCGATGGCGTACCGCTCCCAGTCGGCGGGCCGGCGGAACCGGTCGAGGGTGGTGACGACCAGGTCGAGCTGCGCGGAGCGGTAGCCGTCGAGCGCAGCCAGTTCGCTCGCCGTGTCGTCGGCGAGGACGACGTAGAGGTCGTGGTCGGAGTGACGGGTGGTCATGCCGTCGTGGGCCCGGGAACCCTTGAGGACGAGACCGACGACGGCCGGGTCGGCCGTCGCGGCGGCGACGAACGCCGCGAAGTCCGGTGTCACGTCAGGTCCTTGCGCATCAGGGCGCACATCGTCTCGTACCGCCGGAGCGAGCCGTCCTCGGTCTCGACGTCCCAGGAGTCGAGCGCGCGGCCGAAGGCCCGGTACCCCAGGCGTTCGTACAGGGCGCGGGCGCGCGGATTGCCCTCCTCGACGCCGAGTTCGGCGCGGGTCAGGCCCCGGGCGGCGATCCGCTGCTCGGCGGAGCGGATCAGCAGGGTGCCGATCCCGCAGGACTGCAGGGCCGGGTGGACGCCGAGCTGCCAGAGCGTTCCGGCGCCGGGCGTGACCGTGTAGTCGATGCCGCCGACCGCCACCGGGAACCCGACCGGTGTGCAGACCGCCAGGTAGTCGATCTCGCCCGCCTCGGCACGGCGGATCTGGTGGACGAGCTCGCGCACGTGCTTCGGGGAGCCGGCCCAGCCGCAGGACGGCACATCCGCATCGGTGAGGTCGCGCACCGACAGGCGCAGCCCGATCCCGGTCATCGCCGTGCCCCTTTCGATTCCGACAGCGGCCGTCTCCCATTCCAGCAAGCCGATCCCCCTGCTGTCCAAGGCATTTCGGACCGGCCCCGGCATCAGCCGGAAAGGGCCTGCGCTCGGACCGGGGCAGTGCGTCGGTCCGGGTCGGGCGCGGTCCGGCACGATCGAACCGGTGGAGCTGCCGAACCGGTGGGGATGGCTGCGGGCACACGCTCCCCGGTTCCCTGCGGCCGTGGAGCACGACCGGGACGGCTCGTCGACACTCCGCGAGGTGGTCCGGTCGTGGATGTTCGGACTCGGCCTCACCGCCCAGCGGGCGACACCCCGGTAGAGGTCGTACGGCCCGGGAGGATGGCGTACGAGCCGTGGCCGTCGTCGATCTTGTCGGTGGTAGACGCTTCCGGGCCCGGGTAGCGGTGATCACGCCGGACGGCCCCGCCGTGCTGATGTGGTTCACCCCGGACTGAGCCCGCCGACCGGCTGTCCGCCCTGCGTCAGGGCATCAGGGCATCAGGGCATCAGGGGGATCGGAGGGGGCCGGCGACAGGTCCGAAATCCAGGGATGCCCCGGGTGCACGCGGGCGAGTAGTCCGCTCAGGGTCGCGCGCTGAGCCGGGGTCAGGTGCGGGACGGTCGCGTCGAAGTCCGTCTGGTCCTTCGGGCGGACGTGCTTGGCCTTGAAGAGCAGGACCAGTTCGGGTGCCAGGTACGGGATGCCGTCCGCGGTGTGGTGGACGATGTCGCCGTAGGGGAGCCGGATCGTCCCGTCGCGTCGGCAGATCCAGGTGTCGCCGTCGTGCGGTTCGCGGAACACGTCGAGCAGGTAGTTTCCCGTGGCCGGATCGCGGAGCCAGGTCTGGTGTACGGCGGCCAGCACCTCCGGTGCGGCGTCCTCCCAGATCCGGCCGCTGCCTGCCGCGTCGAAGACGAATCCGGGGAAGCGGTTGCGGACTTCGGGAAACGTCGCCGCCGGAATCGCGATCTCGAGGTCTCCGTGAGCGCGTGTCTGCCTGCCGAGGAACAGGTCGAGTGCCCAGCCCGCGGCCACGTACCAGGGGGTGTCGATCCCGGCCAGCTGCCGCGCGACCTCACTCGGGGTCCAGCAGGACGACCACCTGGTGTGGAGGGCTTCGATCTCGTCGGGCGACAGTTCGATGCCGCCGCTGGGCAGTTGCTCGCTCATCGCGGGAATCTATCAGCGAACTCGAAGGCCACCGGCCTTGTCGAGGACGGAGACCAGCGGGGCGTGGAGCCGTACGTGGCCGGTGGCCGTACAAGGTCACCAGCCGGCCAGTCAGCCAGCGGGCCGGCCGGGAGGGTCAGCGCTTCGCGTCGTCCTGGGCGGCGAGGGCGCAGGGGGCCGCCCACAGGGGGACGACCCGGACGGGGGCGGCGCCGCCGCGGGTGCGGGGCTCGGTGATGCGGTGGGGCCCGGTGGTCGGCCGGATCGTCCTCATGCGGGTGGCGGTGGCGTGTGCGGGGGTCATGGTCGAAAACCTAGCGGCCGGCACTGACAGTCCTCGGGGGCCGACGGCGAGGGGGTGGGTCCGGCGGCGGTCGTCGCGCGCACTGCCCGTGAACGCGGACGAGGTCCGGTACCTGGGTGGGTACCGGACCTCGTCCGAACTGTGGAGCGCCAGGCCCGGGTTGCACGGACTCTTCCTACTGAAAGTAGGACGTGCTCTGGTAGCACCGCTGACGCCTG
>NZ_JBHWCL010000204.1:0-14610 GCF_042735125.1 Kitasatospora sp. NPDC059599
ACCGGGGACTTCGCGCTCGCCGAGGACGTCGCCCAGGAGGCGCTGGCGGAAGCCCTCGTCGCCTGGTCGCGCGACGGCGAGCCGGCCAGCCCGGTGGGCTGGCTGCTGGCGACCGCCCGGCGGCGGGCCATCGACGCCTTCCGCCGCAAGGCGGCCCTCGACGAGCGGTACGCCGTGCTCGCCGGGCCGCTCGCCGACGGCGACCTCAGCTCGGGCGCGGCCGCCGCGCCCGAGCGGCCCGACGACCCGCCCTACGACCCCGACCGGGTCGACGACGACGTCCTCGCGCTGGTGTTCACCGCCTGCCACCCGGTGGTCCCGGCCGAGGCCCGGGTGGCCCTCACCCTGCGTGTCGTGGGCGGCCTGTCCAGTGAGGAGATCGCCCGCGCCTTCCTGGTGCCCACCCCGACCGTCCAGGCCCGGATCACCCGGGCGAAGAAGACCATCGCCGCCGCCCGCGTCCCGTTCGAACTGCCGCCGCCCGAGGACCGGCGCGCGCGACTCGGCGCCGTCCTGAGCGTCCTGTACGTGATCTTCACGGAGGGCTCGACGGCGACGACCGGCGACGACCTGCTGCGCCCCGACCTCGCCTACGAGGCCGTCCGGCTGGCCCGGACCCTGGCCGCCCTGCTGCCCGCCGAGCCGGAGGTGCACGGCCAGCTCGCGCTGTTCGAACTCACCGCCGCGCGCTTCCCCGCCCGCACCGGACCCGACGGTGAGCCGGTGCTCCTGGAGGACCAGGACCGCCGCCGGTGGGACCGCTCGGCGACCCGCCGCGGCCTGGCCGCGCTCGGCCGGGCCGCCACCCTCGGGCGAGGCCTCGGACCGTACGGACTGCAGGCCGCCATCGCCGCCTGCCACGCCACCGCACCCTCGGTGCGGGAGACCGACTGGGGACGCGTCGTGCTCCTCTACGAGGCGCTCGGCCGGGTGGCGCCGTCACCCGTCGTCGACCTCAACCGGGCCGTGGCCGTCGCCATGGCGGACGGGCCGGGGGAGGCGCTGACCGTGGTCGACGACCTGGCCGCCTCCGGCCGCCTCGCCGGGTCGCACCTGCTCCCGACCGTGCGCGGCGAACTGCTGACCCGCCTCGGCCGCACCGCCGAGGCCCGGGCCGAACTGGAACTCGCCGCCCGCCTGTGCCGCAACACCCGCGAACGGTCGGTGCTGCTGCGCAAGGCGGCCGCCCTGGAGTGAGGGCCGCGCGGTCGGTCCGGCCGGCCGGGTCAGTCCGGCTGCCCCGTGTGCCAGGACAACTCGATCTCCAGCTCCATCTTGCCGTCCCCCAGCTCGACCTCGATCTCGGTCTCCAGCTCGTCCGGGATCCGCAGGGTCAGCTTCCCGGGCCCGAGCTCCAGCTCGGCCTGGCCCCCGCGCCTGAGCGCCGCCGCCAGCGCTTCGAGCTGGTCGGCGGCCTCGGCGCGCGACAGCGTGCGCTTCTGCTCGAACTCGAGGTCCTTCACGGCTGCCTCCCGGGCCGACGCGAACAGCGGGCACGGCCCATTCTCACGCCGCTCCCCGCCGTCGGCCCGGTGACCGACCTGCGGGGCAGTACGGCTAGCGGTACCAGTCCCCGCGCTCGCGCAGGGCCCGCTCCAGGTACTGCCGCAGGTTCCCGGTCGCCATGAACCGGCTGTCCGTCTCGTGGTCCCAGACGAAGACCTCGTCCCGCGCGGGCGTGCGGACGAAGGCGAACTGGTCGGAGGCGTTGTCCCCGAAGAACATCAACGGCTCGAAGGGCATGTAGAGGCTCGCGAAGTCCGGGGCGTTGCGGAACTCGGCGTTGTCCCTCGCGATGCGCCGGGCGCTCCAGACCACGTCCAGACCTTCGTAGGACAGCCCGTCGCACTCGCGCAGCAGGGCCGCGAGGTCCGTCGGCAGGGGCTGGCCGAGGACCTCCGCGACCGCGTGCAGGGAGGCTTCGTCGGCCGGGGCACCGAGTTCGGCGATCGGTGCCACCTCAAGGATCAGTTCGCGCCACATGGGGTGAGTCTGCCAAACCCCGGCCCGAGCCCCAACCCGGACGGGGCCACCGGGTACGCCACGGCCCGCCCGTCACGCGTCCGGTGACGCCTGCTGACGGTCGTAGTGCTCCTGGGCGGTGAGGAGTTGCTCCCCGTGCCGGCCGAACCACTGGATGAGTTCGGTCAGCGGCCCGGCCCGGCCAGGCCGACGCCGAGTTCGGTGAGGCTGTAGGTGACCTGGGGCGGGTTGGTGGGTGCGACGTCGCGGGCGACGAGCCCGGACCGGGCGAGCGCCTTGAGGTTCTGCGACAGCATCTTCTGGCTGATGCCGCCGACGCGTTGGTGCAGCTGGGCGAAGCGGTGCGGGCCGGCGATGAGGGCCGAGATGATCAGTGTCGCCCAGCGGCTCGTCGTCTGGTCCATGATCGGCCTGAGCGCGCACTTGTTGTCGAAGGTGTCGTGGGCCAGGAGCCGGGCGGCCGTCGCGACCTGCGCTGTTTCCGTCATGACAGGAGCTTACAAAAAAGTAGGTACTTCCCGTCAGTAATGAGCTTACCTACGGTGATCTCCACGGAGCCAACGTTCGAGGAGCCACTGTGAGCAGCAACAATGCACGTACGGCGATCGTCACGGGCGCATCGAAGGGCCTGGGCGCGGGGATCGCCAAGGCGCTGGCCCGGACCGGCGCGGCCGTCGTGGTGAACTACCGGGACGATCGGGAGGGCGCCGAACGGGTCGTCGCGGGCATCACCGCCGACGGCGGCCGGGCCGTCGCGGTCCGGGCGGACGTCGGTCGCGGCGACGACGTGCGCCGACTGTTCGACCGGGCGCGCGAGGCGTA
This sequence comes from Kitasatospora sp. NPDC059599, assembly GCF_042735125.1. Lineage (NCBI taxonomy): Bacteria > Bacillati > Actinomycetota > Actinomycetes > Kitasatosporales > Streptomycetaceae > Kitasatospora > Kitasatospora sp. NPDC059599. Next base: position 2,806 of record NZ_JBHWCL010000204.1, read on the forward strand.
CGGACCGGTCGACGTGCTCGTCAACAACGCGGCCGTCGTCGCCTTCGCGCCGCTGTCGGGCATCACCGAGGAGGAGTTCCAGCGGGAGATGACCACGAACCTGCTCGGCACGATCCTCACCACGCAGGCCCTGGCCGCGCAGGACGACATCGGCGCCGCGTCGATCATCAACGTCTCGACGGCGGGCACGCTCACCCACCCGCCGTACGCCTCGCTCTACGTCGCCTCCAAGAGCGCGGTCAACGCGTTCACCATCGTCGCCGCCAAGGAACTGGGCCCGCGCGGCATCCGGGTCAACGCGATCATGCCCGGCCCCTCGGACACCGAGGGCACCAGGGCCCTGGGGTTCCCCGGCTCGGCGCAGGAGGCGGAGGCGATCGCCGGCACCCCGCTGGGCCGAACGGGCACGCCGGACGACTACGGCCCGCTGGTGGCCTTCCTGGCCTCCGACGACGCGCGCTGGATCACCGGGGACGTCATCCTCGCGTCCGGCGGCATGCGCTGACGCCCCGCCCGCCCGGCCACGGGCTCGGCCCGTCCGGCCTGCGGGCCGGGCGGGCGGGTCCGGGAGCGGGTGGTGGAGGTGCGCAGGCGGCCCTCGGCGAAGGGGAGTTGACGGGAAGTCAACCGAACCCCCTGCCTGACACTACGGTGACCGTACTATGGTGTCGGCATGACGAAGAAACGCTCCATGCAGGAGCCCACCTTCCTCCTGCTGACCGCGCTCGCCGACCGGCCGCGGCACGGCTACGCCCTCGGTGACGAAGTCGCCGCGATCTCGGACGGCCGGGTGCGGCTCGGCGCCGGCAGCCTGTACGGCACCCTCGACCGGCTGCTCGCCGAGGGGCTGATCCGGATCGAGCGGGAGGAGACCGTCGACGGCCGCCCCCGGCGGGTCTTCGCCCTCACCCCGGCCGGCACGCAGGCGCTCACGGAGGAGAGCGAGCGGCTGCGCGCCACCCTGCGCGAGGCCGACCGGCGCCTCGCGACCAGCCGCAACCGACTCGCGGGAGGCCTGGCATGACCGCGGACCGGACCTCGCTGAACGCCCGCCTGCTGCGCCGGGCCCTCGCCCTCTACCCGGCCTCCTACGACGCCGCCGCGCTGGCCGAACTCGCCGACCACGCCGAACACCGCGTCCGCACCGCGACCCCGCTCGCCGGGTTACGCGAGGTCGCCGACGTGGCCGGGCACGGCGCCCGGGTCCGCTTCGGCCTGGTCTCCCACCGGCCGACGGGCCGGGCCCTGGCCACCGCGGCCCCGCTCGCCGCAGTGCTGGCCGGCACGTACGCGGCCGTGCACCTCTGGTGGGCCGTCATGATGGTCACCGACCCTTCCTTCCAGGTGTTCTGGGCCCCCGGGGCGCAGCGGTTCGGCCCCCTGGCCGCGGCGGCCGCGCTGCTCGCCCCGGCGGCACTGATGACGCTCGCGGTCCTGCTCGGCCGCTGGACGGCGGCGCGGACCCTGGCCGTGGTCACCGTCGTGACGGCGCCACTGATCCACCTCCTCGCCCGCCCCGACCTGCTCGGCACGGTGGCGGACGCCACCGTCTTCTACGGCATCGGCACCCGCGACTCGGCGGTCCTCGTGCTCAACGCCCTCGTCCTGCTGATCGCCCCGCCCGACCGCACGACGCGACCGGGCCCCGCCGTACCGTGGGTCCTCGCCGTCGCGATCACGGCTTCGGGCGTCGTCCTCGACCTGACCGACGGCTTCGGGAACGTGGTCCACCTCGACAGTTTCGTCCTCGTCGGGCCGGTGGCCACCGGCGCGGCCGTCGCCTGCACAGCCCGCACGATCCGGGCCTCGGCCCTGACCACGGCCGTCCTCGCCGTGCCGCCCCTGATCACCCCCGGGCTGCTGGGCTCCTCCACGGCCCTGCCCGTCGTCCTGCGGCTCGGGGTGCTGTACGGCGCCGGGTTCGCGGTCGCGTTCGTCGCGGTACGGCTGGCGGACAGGCTGCTGCGACGGGCCGACCCGCAGCGCCGCTGAGCCCTCCGGGCCGGGCCGGCGGCACCGTCCCCGCGTCCGGCCCGGCCGGACCGGGAGCCCGCGCCGGCTGCTCACCCACGGCCGGGCGGGGGAGGCCGGGAAGGTGGTGGAGGAGGCAGAGCGCGCCGTGGAGCACTCGACCGGGAAGCCGCTGAACCCCCGAAGGATCAACGCTAGTACTGGAAGAGTACTTCCGGATTGTTCGGCGAAGGGCCGTCCAGCAGCGGACTGCGGATCCCCTTCAGCGTCCGGTCGAAGAACGCTGTCACGTACTCGCGGGTGATCACCACCCCGCGTTCCGGGGAGAGGGGCGGCGTCGGAAACCCGGCCTGCTCCTGAAGCACGTCCCCGTCGTCGAAGCTGAAGTGGTCGGCGCCGGCGACCGTCAGCCACTTCTTGAAGCCACCGAGGGCGGCCCAGGCCTGCCCCCACGTGGTGTCGGTGCCGCCGACCGAGTGGCTGTCGGTCACGCCCAGCATGAGGAGCGGCCGGTTGATCTGGCCGGGCATCGGGGCCGGGTGGAAGGAGCCGTCCATGTTCACGCCGGCCCGTACTCGCGGGTCGGCGATCATCGTGGCGGCGGCCGCCGCTCCGCCGAGGGAGTGTCCGGCCATGCCGATCTCGTGCTTGTCGATGAGGTGAGCCAGGCGCCACGCGGTGTTGCCATGCGTCAACTGGTCGATCACGAAGGACACGTCCAGCGCGCGGCTGGCGGCTTCGGCGTCGAAGTCGATCGCTTCCGGGTGATCGCAGATCGCGCACGGCGGCGTCTGGCCGTTCTCCAGCGTTTCGCCGGTGTCCTCGTAGGTGTGGCCGACGAGCGCGACGACGTAGCCGTGACTGGCCAGGTCGGTCGCGAGCGCGGTGAGCATCATGCGCGGGTTCTCGGACGCGGGTGAGAGGACCACCAGCGGATACCTGCCGCGCTGCGGCCGCGCGCCGTCGAAGGCGTGGGTGGTGACGCCGGAAAGGGTCTGTGGGGTGACGCCGGAGCTCGCCGGCAGCTTCCGGTGCTCGATGATTCCGGCTGCCTCGCCGAGGGTCATGTAAGGGGCCGGAGTCCCGGTCCCGGGGACGGCCGGGTAGACCATCGTGACGGTCAGTTGGCGGGGGCCGGATGACGGCACCCACGGGTCGGGACGGCTCGCGTCGGTGAGGTGGATGACGTCCTCGCCGGCGGCGTAGGGGCCGGTCGGCGCGGGGAGCGTGCCTTGGAAGGACCGGGTGGGCGCGGTGGCCGCGGCCGTGGCCGGTGCGGTGTCGAACGCGTGCGTGGCCACCGGTGTGGCCGACGGTGTGGTCGTGGCGGCGAACCCGGCGCCGGTTCCGGTGACGAGGGCGGCGAGCGCCAGCACCGCGACAGCGCTGATACGGCGATTGCGTTTCATGGGATCGACGCTAGGTTCCGCAGCTCCGCATCGAATCGGCTCACGGATGTAAACGTTCCGGTGTCGTTCGTACCCCCCGCGAGGTACCGGAGTAATCCGCCGGGAGTATGTCGTGCGGCGCCGGGTTCCCTTCGCCGGCATCGTCGAGCGCCACCTTCGTCTTGGCCTACGACGAACACGACGCCAAGCCCTACCGCTGGACCTACGACGGCAGCCCACTCAGAGCCGCATGAACCCCCGAAGGATCAACGCGCGCTGCACCAAGCGGTCTCGGTGATGTGGGCTGCGGTTCGGGTATGAGGCAGGGCAGGGAGGGGCTGCCCATGCCGAAGATCTTGCGTGTGGAGTTGACGTCTGATCAGGGACGCGAGGTGCGTGAGCGTCTGCGGGCACGTGATCTCGCGCCGGGTGCCAGACTGCGTCTGGAGTGCACACGGCTGATGGGGCGGGGCCTGACCGTAAGGGACCTGTACTTCCTCGACGAGAGCGGGTTCGCTCCGACCATGCCCACCGGATACACCTGGTCACGGGCAGGGCAGCGGGCCGTCGTGCCGCGCGAGGACAAGAAGGACCGCGCGTGAACGTCCTCGGGCGCTGTGCGTGGGAGCGCACTCCGATCTGGTCTGGGAGAGGGCCTGCGGCAAGATCGACGCGGTCATGCTGCTGGAGTTGGTGTGCACGAGCCTGGCCCGCCTGCCCGGCGGGGCAGCCGCACTGGACGGGCCTCCCACGGGCTTCACACGGGTACGGCCGTGCACGGTCGTCCTGGACAACGCCTCCGCACACGTGGCCCGGGTCTTCAAAGGGCGCCGCGAGGAACTGGCCGCCATCGGCGTCGAACTCTTCTACCTCCCGCCTCGCAGCCCCGAGCTGAACGACATCGAGCGGGTGTGGCGCTCGGCGAAGTACGAGGACTACCCCGAGCGTGTCCACACCACCGCTGGAGCGGTCGGCACCGCAGTCGACCGAGCCCTGAACCGTCAACGGACACGCATCGAAGGATCAGCAGCCAACTTCACCAAAGCCGCGTTAGTCGTGCTTGGGCCAGATCGGGCCCTGGTCGGTCCAGATGACGCCCTTGTTGCGGCACAGGCAGAAGGGGTGGCCGATCGGGTCGGTGTAGACCTGCCAGCCGTAGCCGTTGGGGCCGATGAAGTCCTGCCTGAGCGTCGCGCCGAGGTCGAGGACGCGGTGCTGCTCGGACTCGATCTCGTCCACTTCGAAGTCGAGGTGGAACTGCTTGGGGTGCTCGCTGTCGGGCCATTGCGGAGCCCGGTAGTCGTCCACCCGGATGAATGCCAGCTCGATCTCGCCGAACTGGATGCCAGCCCAGTCCTCGGAGCTGCCTTCCTTGATCGGACGGCCCGTCACCTCGGAGTAGAAAGCCGCCAGCTTCATCGTGTCCGGGCAGTCGATAATGAAATCGGTGAGTCGCAGCATCCCGTGATCTTTCCACAAGCTCACACCCGACTTCGAGACAGGCCCTGAGCAGCTCCGCTGAGGTGCGGGAACAGAGCGTTCCTGGGGGCTTCGCCCCCAGACCCCGTTCACCAGGGGCGGCCAGGTTTGTACCGCAGATGCGGATCAGCAGCGGACTTCGGCGGAGCCGCTCAGACCCGGCCGCCGAAGAAGACCTGCACCTCGCGGATCAGGCCGTCCCGTACCGTGACCGCCTCGACGTTGCGGTACCGGCCACCGGCGGTGAGTTCGTACTCGTAGTGGACGAAGACGAGTTCACCGCCTTCACCGCGTGCACCGTCTCCGTCGCCGGCGGGCGTGACGTGCAGCAGCCGCTGCTCCCGGAAGCGGTCGGCGGTGGGGAAGCAGCGCCGGAAGAACGCGGCCCTGTCGATGTGGTCGTCCTGCGGGCTGGTGAACGTGAAGTCGTCGGCGTACAGGGGCAGGGCGGCGTCGACGTCCTGCGACCGGTAGCAGCGGAACGCCTCCTCGACGACGCTCGCGGGGCTGCCGTGCATGCGGATCTCCCTGGGTTCGGCCGGAACAGGAGGGGACGGGCGGGTACCCGGACGGACGGACGCGGCGTGCCGCTGCCGCGTCAGGCGTGCGCGGCGGCCCGGTCGGACTCGCTGCGCAGGACGCAGAACTCGTTGCCCTCGGGGTCGGCGAGGACCGCCCAGCCCGTACCGTCGGGGTTGCGGTGATCGCCGACGAGGGTGGCCCCGAGGCCCAGCAGGCGCTCCACCTCGTGGTCGCGGGAGGTGTCGGGGCGCAGGCACAGGTGGACCCGGTTCTTGATCGTCTTGGGCTCGGGCACCTGGTGGAAGTACAGCACCGGGCCTTCCGCCAGCAGGACCTGGGTCTCCTCCGAGCCCGGTCCGTCCTCCGGATCCACCGGGCGGCCGGTCACCCTGCTCCAGAACCGGGCCAACTCGTAGGCATTTGTGCAGTCGATCGCCACGTTCTGCAATACCGAGACCATGCGCGCGAGTCTTCCCGATCTTCGCGCCGAACGCCACCGGGTTGCGGACGTGGGCGTTCGCACGCTCGGACGTTCCTGCGCCCGGGTCCCTCCCGCACCCGGGTGCGGGGAAGGCTCAGGGGCGGGGTGTCCAGCCGGGTGGGACGAGGCCGCTGTCGGCGAGGATCCGCTCGACGCTCGCGTCCAGGCTGCTGTCCGGGCCGATGACGTGTTCCAGGCCATCGGGAAGGAGGTCGTGCGGCCGGTACCAGCCGGCCATGTCCTGCGCGGAGACCTCGGCGGCCCACGGGCGGGTGGCGTGCCGGCGCACCGTCTCGTCGAAGTCGACGTCGAGGTAGTACAGATGACTGCGCCCCCGGTGGTCGGCGACGAGCCGGGTCAGCATCGGCCCGTAGTGCCCGGTGTGGAGGATTCCCTCGACCACGACGTGGAAGCCGTGGTCCAGGGCGTGCCGTGCCACCACGTCGATCAGCCCGACGTTGGCGCCGCCGGGCACGTCCCGTTCGCGCAACACGGTGCGGCGCAACACGTCCTGGGCGACGACGGCGATGCCCCGCCCGTAGGCGGCGCGCAGTCGTGCGGCGATGCTCGACTTCCCGGCGCCGCTCGGGCCCCGCACCACGATCAACACGGTCTCCGCACTTCCCGTCATGCCGGGACCGTGCCCCCGCCGCGCCCCCGCCACACCGGCACGGCGGCGGTGACGGTCGCGGCGGTGACGGCGACCACGGTCCGCCACCATCGGGCCTACGGCCTGAGCTGGACCGCCAGCGCCATCGTGTAGCCGACCAGCAGGCCGAACAGGCAGACCGCCGTCACGTACCGCGGCGTGAACGGCAGTCCGGCCAGGGACGGGTAGAGCAGAACGGCCGCGCCCGCCGCGAGGTCGGCCACGTACAGTCCGCCCGGCGGGGTGATGCCGGTGCTGTGGGCGGCCCAGCCGGTGGCGATCAGGAAGCCGGTGAGCAGGGTGAATCCGGAGAGCAGCCCGGAGCCGATGCTGGCGAGCGTGGCGTGCGGTTCGGGCGGCGGCTGACCCTCGGGCGGGCGCGGGCGGAGCCGGTGCGCCACGGCGAGGGAAGCGGCGGCGAGGGTCGCGGCGGCGACGGCGGCGATCAGCGGTCCGGGGTTCAACGGCGGCTCCTGACGGGCGCACGGTGGTGGCCGACGACGGCGGCGAGCGCGGCCGGCAGCAGAACGGTGAGGACGACGACGGTGGCCCAGACGGCCGGCGCCACGGCCGGCACCACGGGCCCGGCCGGCCCGACGGGCGGCGGCGCGGCGACCGCGGAGGTGGTGGCGGTCGCGTCGGCGACCGGGAGGGGCACGGGCGGCGGCGCGGCGGGCGTTCGGGGGGCGGCGGATGGGGAGGTGACGGCGCCGGGCGCGGGGCGGGTGACGGTGGGTGCCGTGCCGGGCGTCGTGGTGGGCAAGGCCCGCGGCGTCGTCGGCGCCGGGTGCGACGGCGCCGGTGCGGGCGGCGTGGGCGCAGGCGTCGGCGAAGGCGTCGGCGGGTCCGTCGCCGGGGGCGCGGGGGTGGGGCAGTCGGTCGGCAGCGGCGGCCAGGGCGGCCAGGTCGGCCAGGTCGGCAAGTGCGGCGGATGGACGTGCGGAGGCCGGGGCGGTACGGGGAGTGGGACCACCGGAATCGGGACCAGCGGGAACGGTGTCTGCGGGTGCGGCGGGTGCGGCGGGTGCGGACTCACGGCATGGTCCATCCCCCGATGATCCGGCCGCCGGTGCGGTCGTCACCGCGCGGTGAGCCTCAAACCCCCGTCCCCGGTGAAGAGTTGCCCCCGACGATGGAACGCACACGTCCCACCGGACCGTGCGTTCGACCCGGCCGCACGCCTGCGTCCGTCCGCGCCGACCGTCAAGTCCTCACCGATGGAGGGAGGTTCGGCACCACTCCTCGGCGAGCGGTTGGCACAGCGTGGACGGCGACAGCGCCCCGTACACCACCAGCTCGTCGCTGCCGCCGGCGGCGAAGTCGAGGGTCAGTGTCGCCCCTGGGTCGAGCATGTCGGTCAGTCGCCAACGGCCCTCGCCCGTGGACCAGTCGTACCCCGCCCCGGCCCCGGCCGTGGAGCGGAACCCGCCGTCGGCCCGCAGGACGAGGGTCTCCCCGGCCGGGCCGTTCCAGGTGCCGACGACGGCCGGGTCGGCCGGCCCGTCGGACGTCCACGGCTGCTCGGCCGCGTAGCCGGTGACACCCCACACCGACCCCACAGCGGCCAGGCACACCCCGGCCGACGCGGCGCACCCCCGCAGCCACCGGGCCCGGCCGGCGGTCCGTACGACGAACAGGACGGCGACGGCCAGTACTTGCAGCGGCCACAGCAGCGCCAGCACCATCCCGAGGTCGCACCAGGCCAGCCAGGCCGTCCCCGACCGCTCGCCGACGTCGCGGCGCACCTGCGCGCCGCACAGGCCGACGATCCCCGCCCCGGCCGCCCAGACCGCCGTGACCTGCAGGTACCGCCCGAAGCCGTCGGTGTCGGTCGGGTCCGGTCCGTTCCACGACAACAGCGCCCACAACAGGGCCCCCAGCACGATCACGGCGACCCCGACAGCGGCGAACGCCGTCAAGAGGAAGCGCAGTGAGGCCAGCGCCGCCGTCTCGTCCGTCCCGTCCGTCCCGTCCGTCCCGTCCGTCTCGTCCGTTCTCGCCCCGGCCCCGCTGTCCATGCGCCCCCCGCCATCGCGATGATCGGCCAGACGATATCCACCCGCCACCCGTCATGGAGCGGATCGTCATGTTCCGGTACAGAACTGCGACAAGCCGGAGGGGCGTCGTTCCCGCCCGCCCCGAACGTCTCGCGCAGTCATGGACGGGCGCCGAACCACGGGGCCGCGTCGTGCTCCGCGCTCGCTGACGATGCCCACACTGCTTCAAGGGCGACGCCCCTTCGGAGGAGGACGGCCGGATGATGGCCGTGACGTCCCGGTTCCTGCGAGGCATCCCCGTTGACCAGCACACCGCCACCTTCGACGCCTTCCGCGCGCACATGCTCAAGGCCGGGTTCGAGGTCACCAGCAGCAGCTCCGACGCCGTCTTCTTCAAGAACCCGAAGGACGGTTTCACCGCCTCCATCGACGACGGTGGTGACTGGACCACCACATTGACCATCGGATTCGTCTCCCCCTGTGTGTGGCCCAACGGCACCAAACCACCCGCGGGTTGAGCCGAGAGGGCTCGTCGCGCGTGCCGCGTGAGGCGGGCGGAGGGGAGCGGAGGGGAAGGGATGGCGAACGGAGGGGCAGCGGGCGGCATGTGAGCGGCGAATCGGGATAGACGAGCGGGCGGAAACCGTCCGCTCGCTCGGAAGGAACCTCTCGTGTCCGACACAACCCGTCTGCCCGGAGCGTTCGAGCACCACTGGTCCTGGCAGGTGGAGGGGGCCTGCCGCACCGTCGACAGCAGTGTCTTCTTCCACCCGACCAACGAGCGCGGGGCCGCCGCGAAGCACCGTGAGCAGATGGCGAAGTCGGTGTGCGCCCGCTGCCCGGTCCTGGCGCAGTGCCGGCAGTACGCGATCGACGTCCGCGAGCCCTACGGGGTGTGGGGCGGTCTGACGGAGGACGAGCGCCGGGTGCTGCTCGCGCGCCGGCGGCGGCGCCACTCCCGCACGTTCGCCTGACGGCGGGACCGCGAGGGTGGGGCCCGTCGGCGTCAGTCGGTGTAGCGGGCCGTGCGGTAGCCGCCGCGGGCGGTGCGGTCCACCTCCTCGGCGCCCCAGGTGTGGGGGACGACCAGCCGCCAGCGGGTCCGCAGCGCCGCGTGTTCCTGGCGGTTCCGGGTCACGTACCACTGACCCATGCGGCACCACGCCAGCGGCTCGTCGGTCTCCGTGGCGACGGCCCGCACCAGCAGGGCCGCCTGCCGGGCGACCTGGCCCTCCAGCGCGGCCTGCTCCTCGGCGGCGTCCTGCGCCTCCAGGTACTGGTTCATCCGGTAGGTGGCCTGGTCGCCGTGCTGGAACATGGCGTGATCGGAGTCGGCCGCCATGTGCAGCCTGCCGTTCTGCAGGACTGTCGCGCCGCTGCGCACCACCTCCTCGCGGGAGTTCCCGGCGATCCCGGCGTTGAGGCGGTCGAGCAGCTTGGCCTTCTCGGGGGTGGCTTCGGCGATCTGGCCGCCGTTGGTGCCGCCCTGCGCGGAGTACACCTCGTGCAGGTCGTAGTCGCCGGTGTAGAGGTACTGCTTCCACTTCGGGTAGGCCTTCAGCCGGGCCATCGCCGGGCCGCCGTCGCCGACGCCCACGGTGAGCGGCACGTACTGTTCGCGGTGGTCGCCGGTCTCGACGATCCCCTCGGCCAGGAGCTCCGGCGGCGGGTTGTCGATCCGGACACCGATCAGGCCCTGCGCGTCCCAGTGGCCGACGAAGCCGTCGAGGTCCTGTGCCTGCAGCCAGCGCAGGACGGCCTCGGGGTCGCCCGCTGCCTGCCCGGGTCCGGTGCCGTACTTCTTGCGGACCGAGGAGGGCTTGACGGACTTTTCCAGGATGGTGTGCGGCTTGGCCTTGGCGCCTTCCGCGATGCGCCGGATCGAGTGCTCCCCGGTCTCGCGGACGGCGATGGTGTACTTGTGTTTCCGGCACACCGCCGAGATCGCCGCCCAGTGGCCCTCCCAGACGACGCTCCGCAGGGCGGCGGCCCGGGCGCCGGGCCTGACGGTCTCCCCGTCGAAGGTGGCGGCCTCGCAGACCTGCAGCACGTTGGTCGCGTCCACCTGCTGCCGGACCCTGCGTTTCCCGGGCCCCTCACCCGTGACGCGCTGCAGGGCCGGCACCGCCCGGCCGTCGTCCCGTTCGGCGCCGCCCCGCTGCTCGGCGAGTTCCCGCGCCGTCGCCGCGTTGCCGGCGCGCTGCAGGGCTGCCACCGCCTGCGGCGTGCCGGGCCCGGCGGCGGGCCGTCGCGCCGGGCCCGTGGTGCGGTGCGGACGCCCGGCCTTTTCCGGCTGTTGCCTCGCCTGCATGCTGAAACCCCCTCGGTCCCCTTCGTGTCCCTTTATAACGGGGTAACTGCCGTACGTGGAGGGCAGTTCCGGACGTGCCGACGGCGCCCGACGTGTCCGGGCGCGGCCCCGGGCGGCCCGCCCCGCCGGTGAGCTGGGGAAACCGCCCACGCCACCACTGAACCGGACGGGCGCGAATTCCGGGTGTCGGTCCGAGTGGTCCTGGTGGTGTGGGCGCCGGGGCCGTCCGGTGCTGCCCGCTGTCCTCCGCCGGGCTGCCCGCGCGGACGGGCGGGTGGACGGGCGGGTGGACAGTTGGGCGGTGGCACGGTGAACAGAAGCGAGCACGTTTCGCGTTCAACTACACGACAGTGTCGAGGGACGGCAGGCGAGCGGCCCGCCTCCGGGGCCGGGCAGATGGGTGAGGTGGACTCCGATGGTGACCACGGCGGTGGACGGCGACGGCGAGAGACTGGCAGCCACGGCGGACGGTGGGGGAGGGCCCGGCCAGGACGACGAGGCGGCGGCACGTCGGCTGATCGCGGCCTGGCTGGCGGGGGACGCCGAACCGGCGGCCGACCCCGCCACGGGCCCGTCCGGCACCCCGGCGCAGCCCGCACGGGCGCTCCCGCCCGGCTGGACCGTACCCCGGGCCGGGGCCCGCGAGGTCGTCACCACGGCCCGGCGGCTGGCCCTGCACGGGGTGTCGGGGCGGGCCCGGCCGGTGCCGGGCACCGACGAGCTGGTGCTGGCCCGTGTCCTGGTGGTCGACGAGCACCCCTCGGCCCCGACCTGGACCGAGCGCGAGCGCGTCGAGCTGGCCGGATGGGTAGCCGTCCTGGTGCGACGCTTCGGTGAGGACGGCGTCCAGCGGCTCACCGCCGCTCTCACGGGCCGCCCCTGAGGATCCGTCCGGCGCAGTGCGCGCGGACGCCGACGGACCCTGCCGGCTCCCGTCGGCTGGCGCGGGCTCCCCCCACCCCCCACGGGGGCCGCGCGCTCCGACGCGGCTAGGGCCCGGCCCCGCC
>NZ_JBHWCL010000205.1:0-14575 GCF_042735125.1 Kitasatospora sp. NPDC059599
GGGCACGGGAGAACACCTCCCGCGCCCGGGCCGGCCGACCCGCGTCCGCGCGCACCACCTCCCGGGGCGCGCACCACCTCACGATGGAAAGAGCAGTGCCCATGGCCCGCGACCTCACCCCCGGTGCCGGCATCCGCCGTGGCCGGCTGAGGGTGTACCTCGGCTCCGCGCCGGGGGTCGGCAAGACCTACCGGATGCTGGACGAGGCCCGGCGCAGACAGGAACGCGGGTCCGACGTCGTGATCGGGTACATCGAGTGCCACGGGCGGCGCCACACCGAGGGCATGCTGGCCGGCCTGGAGGTCCTGCCGAGGGTCCACCGCTCCTACCGGGAAGCCGAGTTCGAGGAGATGGACCTCGACGCGGTGCTCGCCCGCCGTCCGTCCGTCGTCCTGGTCGACGAGCTGGCGCACACCAACGTCCCCGGCGGCCGGCACCCCAAGCGCTGGCAGGACGTCGAGGAGATCCTGGCCGCCGGGATCGACGTCATCACCACCGTCAACATCCAGCACCTGGAGTCGCTCAACGACGTCGTCCGGAAGATCACCGGCATCCCGCAGCGCGAGACCGTCCCGGACGAGGTGGTCCGCCGGGCCGACCAGATCGAACTCGTCGACATGGCCCCGCAGGCACTGCGCCGCCGGATGGCCCACGGCAACGTCTACAAGGCGGAGAAGGTGGACGCCGCGCTCTCCAACTACTTCCGGGTCGGCAACCTCACCGCCCTGCGCGAACTCGCCCTGCTCTGGGTCGCCGGACGGGTCGACGAGGGCCTGCGCGACTACCGCGCGACCCACAGCATCGACCGGGTCTGGGAGACCCGTGAACGCGTCGTGGTCGCCCTCACCGGCGGCCCCGAAGGCGAAACGATCATCCGCCGCGCCGCGCGCATCGCCGACCGCACCGCCGGCGGCGAACTGCTGGCCGTCCACATCACCCGCAGCGACGGCCTGGCCGGCGCCTCCTCCGGCGCACTCGCCCAGCAACGGCAGCTGGTCGAGACCCTCGGCGGCAGCTACCACGTGGTCGTCGGCGACGACATCCCCACCGCACTGCTCGCCTTCGCCCGCGCCCACGACGCCACCCAGCTGGTCCTGGGCACCAGCCGCCGCGGCCGGGTCAGCCGCTTCCTGACCGGCCCCGGCATCGGCGAGACCACCGTGGACGCCTCCGAGGACATCGACGTCCACATGGTCACCCACGAGTTCACCGGCCGCGGCCGGCTGCCCCCGCTCGGCCGCCGCCACTCCCGGCGCCGCACCGTCGTCGGCTACGCGGCGGGCCTGGTGCTGCCCTGGCTGCTCACCGCCCTGCTCTCCCAGGCGCACCACCGGATCAACCTCACCACCGACGCCCTGATCTTCCAGCTCGGCGTCGTCATCGTCGCCCTGCTCGGCGGTGCGGTGTCCGCCCTGGTGGCCTCGGTCATCGCCTCGGTACTGCTGAACTACTACTTCATCCCGCCGATCCACAGCCTCACCATCGGCGAGACCAACAACATCGTCGCCCTGGTGGTCTTCGCCGCCATCGCCCTCACCGTCTCCACCGTGGTCGACCACGCCGGCCGGCTCACCACCCGGGCCGCCCGGGCCACCGCCGAGGCCGAGACCCTCTCCACCCTGGCCGGCAGCGTGCTGCGCGGCGCCGACGCGCTGCCCGCCCTGCTGGAGAAGTCCCGGACGGCCTTCGGCATGCGGGCCGTCGCCCTGCTCTCCCGGGCCGACGGCTCGGTGCGGGCGCACTGCGAGGGTGAGCACCAGGACGACGGCGACGGCCCGCAGGAGTCCACCGAGGTCCCGGTCGGCGCGGACGCCGTCCTGGTGCTCACCGGCCGCCGGCTGTCCGCCGCCGACCAGCGCGTGCTCACCGCCTTCGCCGCCCACGTCGCCGCCGCCCTGGAACGCGACCGGCTGGCCGTCGTCGCCGCCGAGGTCGAGCCCATCAAGGCCGCCGACCGGATGCGTACCGCCCTGCTCGCCGCCGTCAGCCACGACCTGCGCACCCCGCTCGCCGCCGCCCGCGCCTCGGTCGGCTCGCTGCGCAGCCCCGACGTCGAGTTCTCCCCCGAGGACCAGGCCGAACTCCTCGCCACCGCCGACGAATCGCTGGTCAAACTCACCCGCCTGGTCGACAACCTCCTCGACATGAGCCGCCTCCAGGCCGGCGTGCTCACCCTGCACCTCACCGAGACCCACCTGGACGAGATCCTGCCCCGGGCGCTCGACAGCCTCCCCGACCCGTACGCACCGGTCCAGCCGCTGGACCTGGACACGACCCCGGCCGTGCTCGCCGACCCGCCGCTGCTGGAACGCGTCCTCGCCAACGTGATCACCAACGCGCTGCGCCACAACGCCCCCGGCGCACCCGTCCTCGTCACCGCCAGCCACCACGCCGACCAGGTCGAGATCCGGGTGATCGACCGCGGCCCCGGCATCGCCCCCGAGGACCGCGACCGGGTCTTCCTGCCCTTCCAACGCCTCGGCGACACCGACAACACCACCGGTGTCGGCCTCGGCCTCGCCCTCTCCCGCGGCCTCGCCGAGGCCATGGGCGGCAGCCTGGAGGTCGAGGACACCCCCGGCGGCGGCACCACCATGCTGCTCACCCTGCCCGCCGTCATGGCGCACCCCGCCACCGAGCCCGCCGCCCAGGGGAAGGAGCCACCGCATGAGTGACATCCTGATCGTCGACGACGAACCGGCGCTGCTGCGCACCCTGCGGATCAACCTCAGCGCCCGGCAGTACGCCGTCCGCACCGCCGCCAGCGGCGGCGAGGCGCTCGACCGCGCCGCGCACGCGCTCCCGGACGCCGTCCTGCTCGACCTCGGCCTGCCCGACCTCGACGGGATGGAGGTGCTGCGCGGCCTGCGCACCCGCAGCGCGATGCCGATCATCGTGCTCTCCGGCCGCAGTGACGCCGCCGACAAGGTCGGCGCCCTGGACGCGGGCGCGGACGACTACCTCACCAAGCCGTTCCTGATGGACGAACTCCTGGCCCGGTTACGGGCGGTGCTGCGCCGGCCGCTGGGCGGTGTCCCGCCGACCAGGCCGGTGATCGGCGACCACACCGTGGACCTCGCGGCCACCACCGTCAACGGTCCCGCCGGCCCGGTGCGGCTCACCCCGACCGAGTGGCGGATCCTCGCGCTGCTGCTCGCCAACCCCGGCCGGCTGGTGCCCGGCCGGCAGATCCTGCGCGAGGTGTGGGGCCCGGCCCAGGAGGGGCGCGGCAACTACCTGCGGGTCTATCTCGCCGGGCTGCGCCGCAAGTTGGAGCGCGACCCGGCCCGGCCGCGGCACCTGATCACCGAGCCGGGGATCGGGTACCGGTACGTGCCGTAGCGCCGGGCCGGAGACCCGTGCGTACGTGCGTCCGGGCGTCCGGGCGTCGGCGTCAAAGTGGCGTCAAGACCGGTCCCCGGCCCGACAGGAGAGCGTCAAGGCCGGCCGGGGGAGGTGCTCCGTGGGCGTAGCGTCGGTACCGAACCGAGCGGTCCCCGTTCCGTGTGGGGTAGCCGGGGCCGCTCGCGTCGCCGTCGAACGACGGCCGGCAGGTGGGGGAGGGGCGCGTGACAATCCGTCGCGCGCCCCTTTGGTCTCCCGGTCCGCACCTTCGGTCTCCCGGTCCGCACCGTTGATCCGCCGCTCCGCTCCCGTCCGGTCCGGTCCCGTCCGTCCGCAGGCCCTGCCGACCCCGCAGGCCCGGCCGGCCCTCGCCGGTCAGTCCTCGGCGCTCCCGGACTGCCGGGGCAGCGCCAGTGCCACGGTGTCCGCGAACTCCCGCACCGCGCTGGTCCGGCTGACCACCCGGCCGCTGTGCACCACCAGCCGGCTGTGCCCGCCGGCGAGCGCCCCGGCCAGGCTGTCCCCGCGCACCGCCAGCAGCTCCGCCGGGAACCCGGCGTCCACCCGGACCGGCGGCAGCCCGAGCGCCGCCCGGGCCTGGTTCGCCACCGCGTCGTACGCCGCCTCCGGGTCCAGCTCCCCGCCCGCCGCCAGCAGGTACGCCGACTCCAGTGGATCCGCCCGGCCGACCGGGTTGGACGGGTCGCGCAGCGCTCCGCTGCCCGCCGCCAGTGGCACCCGGGCCGCCGCCAACTCCCTCAGCAGGCCCGGCTGCAGGCCCGTCGCGCGGCCCTCCAGGCCGATGCAGCCGCCGTTCTGCGGCAGGCACACCACCCGCACCCCGCCGGTCGCCAGCACCGCCGACGCCCCCCGGGCCAGCGCACCGCACGGCCCGAGCGTCACCCGCGGCCGCAGCGGCGCCAAGGCGCCCGTCAGCCGCGCGAGTTGGGCGACGTCGGCGGCGGTGGTGTGCAGGTCGACCGGGCAGTCCGCCTCCCGGGCGGCCTCCAGCAACAGCTGGACGTACCCGGCCGGGTCGGGGTCGAGCTCCGGGCAGCCGCCCGCCGCCGTGGCGCCGAGCTTCAGCGCCTCGCGCAGCTGTGCCCGGCCGTCCGCGCCGGCCCGGCCGGTGAGCAGCCGGGGCATCGCCACGGCCTGCAGGTCGGCCAGCCCGCGCAGCGCCTGCCGGGCGGTGAGCACCGCTTCCAGGGGGCGCAGCCCGTGCACGTCGCCGATCCGGACGTGGGTGCGCTGGGCGGTGGCGCCGTAGCCGAGCGAGGTGAGCGCGGCCTCGGTGATCCGGCGGGTGAGGTCGGCCTGGGTGTCCTCGGGCGGGGCGGGCAGGGCGGCGGAGAAGGCGGTGTCGTAGTGGGCGTGCGCCTCGGCGGGGGCCGGGAGCAGCAGGTAGCCCTTGAGGTCGATCCGGGCGCCGGTGGTGACGGTGGGCGCGCCGGGCAGGGCGGGCATCGGGCCGAGGCTGCCGACGGTGCCGACGGCCTGGATCCGGTCGCCGCTGATCCGGACGTCCACCACCCGCCCGTCGGCCAGCCGGGCACCGGTGAGCAGCAGGACCGGGCCGTGCCCGAGGGGG
This sequence comes from Kitasatospora sp. NPDC059599, assembly GCF_042735125.1. NCBI lineage: Bacteria > Bacillati > Actinomycetota > Actinomycetes > Kitasatosporales > Streptomycetaceae > Kitasatospora > Kitasatospora sp. NPDC059599. Next base: position 4,937 of record NZ_JBHWCL010000205.1, read on the forward strand.
TTGGCCGCCGGGCCGGGCCCGTGGTGCGGCCCGTCGGCGGCTGCGCTGTCCATCGCGGGCTCCTTCTCGGGCCGGCCCGTGCGGGCGGCCAGTCGATCCCGGTGAATGAGCGTCGAGCCTATGGCGCGCGGGGGCGGGGCGCCGGGAGGCGGGCAATAGTCGTATCGGGTCGGGCCGTGCGCCCCGTGGGCCGATCGAACACCCGGCCTTGGATCGCTCCTCCGTGCACCTCGCCCACCTGCGGTCTTCGCCGCGGGATACGGATTTCACCTCCGGCCGCGAAACGTGTAATCTCTTCCTCGTTCGCCCCTATAGCTCAGTCGGTAGAGCGTCTCCATGGTAAGGAGAAGGTCTGCGGTTCGATTCCGCATGGGGGCTCTGGTGAGAAGCAGTCAGTTTCGGCTGTGCTGCGGATCACTGTGGCGGTGTAGCTCAGTTGGTAGAGCAAGCGGCTCATAATCGCTGTGTCACCGGTTCAAGTCCGGTCACCGCTACCCCGCGTAGTCGGTCGGGAGATCGCACTCCCGGTCGGCTACTCTTGTTGTGTTCTTATTCGTTGTCCAAGGAAGGCACTCCCGTGGCTGCCACCGACGTCCGCCCGAAGATCACGCTGGCCTGCGTGGAGTGCAAGGAGCGGAACTACATCACCAAGAAGAACCGGCGTAACGACCCGGACCGTCTTGAGATGAAGAAGCACTGCCCCCGCTGCAACTCGCACACCGCTCACCGCGAGACCCGCTGACCTCTTCGTAGGGCATCGGGCCTGTGTGAACTCAGGTCTTCGACTCCGGGCCGCATCCCTCTTGGGGGGTGCGGCCCGGAGTCATTTCCGTATCCGTCCGCTTCGTGTCCATCCGTGTTCCGAGGAGCTGCCATGGCGCTCGACCCCTCCTTCATCGGGCGTAGTTACCCGCCCACCGAGCCGTACGAGGTCGGCCGGGAGAAGATCCGCGAGTTCGCGATCGCGATCGGCGACGCCAATCCGGCGTACGCCGACGCCGAGGCGGCGAAGGCGTTGGGCCACCCGGACGTGATCGCCCCGCCGACCTTCCCGTTCGTGGTCACCTACAGTGCGGCCGGCCAGGTCGTGGGGGACCCGGAGCTGGGCCTGGACTTCAGCCGGGTCGTCCACGGCGACCAGAAGTTCACCTACACGCGCCCGGTGCGGGCCGGCGACCGGCTCTCGGTCGTGGTGACCATCGACAACATCAAGTCGCTGGCGGGCAACGACGTGCTCACCGTGCGCGGCGAGGTGCTGGACGGGACCGGCGAGCACGTGCTGACGGCGGTCATGACCCTGGTGGCCCGGGCCGCCGACGAAGCGGGGGAGTGAACACGATGGCGATCAGCTACGACGAGGTCGAGGTCGGCACCGAGCTGCCGGCGCAGTCGTTCCCGGTGACCCGCGCCACCCTGGTGCGCTACGCGGGCGCCTCGGGCGACTTCAATCCGATCCACTGGAACGAGAGGTTCGCCCTGGAGGTCGGCCTCCCGGACGTCATCGCGCACGGCATGTTCACCATGGCCGAGGCGATCCGGGTGGTCACCGACTGGGTCGGCGACCCGGCCGCGGTGGTCGAGTACGGCGTGCGGTTCACCCGTCCGGTGCCGGTGCCCGACGACGGGGTCGGCGCGGTGATCGAGGTCTCGGCGAAGGTCGCCAAGAAGCTGGACGACGGCCGGGTGCAGGTCGACCTGCTGGCCACCACGGGCGGTCAGAAGGTCCTCGGGATGTCCAGGGCGATCGTCCGGCTGGCCTGAGGTCGACCGGTCCGGGGGAGGACCGACCGGGGGAGGGCCGGGCCGGGGGGGCCTGGCCGGGGGTCCGGCCACGGTCGGGTGGCCGGCTGCGACCGGGGCCGTGCGGCGGGATCCCCGGGTGCGGTCGTGGGCCTTGCATAGATAGTGATTGGCCACTAACTTGGAAGTCATGGCGAGGTCGAGCATGCGGATGAGCGCGGAGGAGCGGCGCGAGAGCGTCGTCCGTGCCGCGATGATCGAGTTCGCCCGGGGTGGCTACCGGGGCACCTCCACCGAGGCGATCGCCCGCCGGGTGGGCGTCTCGCAGCCGTACCTGTTCCGGCTCTTCCCGGGCAAGCAGGCCATCTTCGAGGCCGCCGCCGAGCGCTGTGTCGAGGAGACCTGGAGGGTCTTCGACGAGGCGTCGGCCGGCCTGACCGGCGAGGCCGCCGCCGAGGCGATGTCCGAGGCGTACCTGGGGCTGGTCGAGGACCGTGACCAGCTGATGATGCAGATGCAGCTCTACGTCTCCGTGTTCGCGGCCAGGGCGGTCGGCGAGGAGGAGATCGGGGAGAGCGCCCGGCGGCTGTGGGAGAGCCTGTTCGAGCGGGTCAGGATCCGGATCGGCGGCGACATGAAGGACGCCACGCAGTTCTTCGCGCACGGGATGCTGATCAACACCCTGGTGGCGCTGGGTTTCCCGCCGGACCACCGGATCTGGGGCGGCTTCGACGGGTGTGAACCGGCCGGGTAGCGGGGTCGCGCGGTGGCATCCGTGTGGCCTCTTTTCGGCCCATGAAAGTTATTGATCAATAACTACCTAGAGGCACCAACTACCTAGAGACCTGGGGACGTCATGACGGAGAAACCGGCCCTCGGCAGGACCGCGATCTGGACCCTGGTGATCGTCAGCGCGGCCAGTTTCATGGCCGCCCTGGACAACCTGGTGGTCACCACCGCACTGCCGTCGATCCGCGAGGAACTCGGCGGCGGGCTGTCCGACCTCGAATGGACGGTCAGTGCCTACACCCTGAGCTTCGCCGTGCTGCTGATGTTCGGGGCCGCCCTCGGCGACCGCTTCGGCCGCCGCCGGATCTTCCTGATCGGCCTGGCGATCTTCACCGCCGGCTCCGCGGGGGCCGCCCTCTCCCCGGAGATCGGCGAGCTGATCGCCGCCCGGGCGGTGCAGGGCGTCGGTGCCGCGGTGATGATGCCGCTCACCCTCACCCTGCTCACCGCCGCCGTGCCCGAGGCCAAGCGGGGGATGGCCTTCGGCATCTGGTCGGGCGTCAGCGGCCTCGCCGTCGCCGCCGGACCGCTGATCGGCGGGTCGCTGACCGAGCACTTCTCCTGGCAGTGGATCTTCTGGGTGAACGTCCCGGTCGGTCTCCTGCTGCTGCCGCTGGCCTTCCGGCGGCTCGGCGAGAGCCGGGGCGCGGACCGGGCCCTGGACCTGCCCGGGACCCTCCTGGTCAGCCTGGGCATGTTCGGCGTGGTGCTCGGCCTGATCCGCGGCAACCCGGACGGCTGGACCAGTCCGCTGGTCCTCGGCGCCCTGATCGCCGGCGTCGTGCTGCTGGCCGCCTTCGTCCGGTACGAGCAGCGCGTGGCCGCCCACCCGATGCTGCCGATGCGGCTCTTCCGCAGCCGCGCCTTCTCGGCCGTCAACGCCGCCAGCCTGCTGATGTACCTCGGGATGTTCGGCTCGATCTTCCTGATCAGCCAGTACCTCCAGGGCGTCGGGGGCTACAGCCCGCAGGAGGCCGGCATCCGGATGCTGCCGTGGACCGCGATGCCGCTGCTGGTCTCGCCGATCGCGGGCATCGTCTCCGACCGGATCGGCGGGCGCCCGATCGTGGTCACCGGGCTGGCCCTCCAGGCCGTCGGCCTAGCGCTGTTCGGACTCGTCGCCGACGGCGGCGGCTTCGACTACCCCGCGCAGATCCCGGCCATCGTGATCTGCGGGATCGGCATGTCGCTGTACTTCGGCCCGACCGCCCAGCTGGTGATGGCGAGCGTCCGGCCGCAGGAGCAGGGGATCGCCTCCGGCGCCAACAACGCGATGCGCGAGGTCGGCGGAGCCCTCGGGGTCGCCGTGCTCTCGGCGGTGTTCTCGGCACAGGGCGGCTACCAGTCGGCGCAGGCCTTCGCGGACGGGCTGGTGCCCGCGCTGTACGTCGGCGCGGTGGCCGTCGGCGTGGGTGCGTTCGCCGCAGTGCTGATCCCGCGCCGCCGCAAGGCCGCGGCGGCCGCCGCGGCTGCCGGGTCCGCCGGGCAGCCGGCGGGGGACCGGGCCGAGGCCGCCCGGGTCTGAGCCGGTACGGCGTGCGGGGCGGGGTGCGGGGGGAAGGGCGGCCGGGCGGCCGCCCTTCCCCCCGTACGCTGGTGGGCGTGCTGGTAGAAAACGACGCCCCCCTCGCCCCGCTGACCACGCTCCGGCTCGGCGGCCCGGCCCGCCGCCTGGTGACCGCCCACACCGACGACGAGGTGATCGCCGCCGTGCGCGAGGCCGACGCGGCCGGCGAGCCGCTGCTCGTCCTCGGCGGCGGCTCCAACCTGGTGATCGGCGACGACGGCTTCCCCGGCACGGTGCTGCGGATCGCCACCGCCGGCTTCACCCTGGACGGCACGGTGCTGGAGCTGGCCGCCGGTGAGGTGTGGTCGGAGGCGGTCACCCGCGCGGTGCGCGAGCACGGCCTGGCCGGCGTCGAGTTCCTGGCCGGCATCCCCGGTTCGGCCGGTGCCACCCCGGTCCAGAACGTCGGCGCGTACGGCCAGGAGGTCGCCCACACGATCACCGAGGTCGTCGCCTACGACCGCGCGGCCGATCGGGTGGTCACGCTCTCGAACGCCGAGTGCGCGTTCTCCTACCGGCACAGCCGGTTCAAGGCCGAGCCGGACCGCTACGTGGTGCTGCGGGTCCGGTTCGCCCTGACGGACCACGACGGCTTCTCCAGCCCGGTCAAGTACGCCGAGGTGGCCAAGCACTTCGGCGTCGGGCCGGACGAGCGGGTGCCGCTGGTGGAGGCGTACGAGGCGGTGCTGAAGCTGCGGTCCGGCAAGGGCATGGTGCTGGACCCGGCGGACCACGACACCTGGTCGGCCGGCTCCTTCTTCACCAACCCGGTGCTCACGGCCGCGCAGTACGAGTCCTTCCGGACCCGCCCGGGCGCCGAGAACGCCCCCGCCTACCCGGCCCCGGAGGGCTGCACCAAGACCTCCGCGGCCTGGCTGATCGACAAGGCCGGCTTCGGCAAGGGCTACGGCAGCGGCCCGGCGACCCTCTCCACCAAGCACACCCTGGCGCTCACCAACCGCGGCTCGGCCACCGCCGAGGACCTGCTGGCCCTGGCCCGGGAGATCCGGGACGGGGTCCGCGAGGCCTTCGGGGTGGAGCTGGTGAACGAGCCGGTGATGGTCGGCGTCGCGCTCTAGACGGTCGTGGCCGTGGCCGTGGCAGCGGTGGCGGCGGGCGCGTCCGCGGGGGCGTGCCCGTTCGCCAGCCAGGCGTCGATGTCCGCCAGCAGCTCCTTGCGGACGGCCTCCGGCGCGACCGAGCCGCGCACCGACTGCCGTGCCAGCTCGGCGAGTTCGGCGTCGCTGAAGCCCAGGACGTCCCGGGCCAGGTCGTACTGCGCGGCCAGCCGGCTGCCGAACAGCAGCGGGTCGTCCGCGCCCAGCGCCAGCGGGACCCCGGCGTCGAAGAGCCTGCGCAGCGGGACTTCCTCGGGGCTCTCGTAGACGCCCAGCGAGACGTTGGAGGACGGGCACACCTCGCAGGTGATCTGCCGGGCCGCCAGCCGCTCCATCAGCCGCGGGTCCTCGGCGGCCCGCACGCCGTGGCCGATCCGGCCGGCGTCCAGGTCGTCCACGCAGTCCCGGACGGACTCCGGGCCGGCCAGCTCGCCGCCGTGCGGGGCCGCCAGCAGGCCGCCCCTGCGGGCGATCGCGAAGGCCCGGTCGAAGTCCCGGGCGAGGCCGCGGCGCTCGTCGTTGGAGAGGCCGAAGCCGACCACCCCGTGGTCGGCGTAGCGGACGGCCAGCCGGGCCAGTGTCCGGGCGTCCATCGGGGACTTCATCCGGTTGGCCGCGACCAGCACCCGGATCCCCACCCCGGTGGCCCGGGCGGCCTGCTCCACCGCGTCCAGGATCAGTTCCAGTGCGGGGATCAGCCCGCCCAGCCGGGGTGCGTACGAGGTCGGGTCGACCTGGATCTCCAGCCAGCGGGAGCCGTCCTGCCGCTCGTCCTGTGCGGTCTCCAGGACCAGCCGGCGGATGTCCGCCTCGTCCCGCAGCACCGAGCGGGCGGTGTCGTAGAGGCGCTGGAAGCGGAACCAGCCGCGCTCGTCGGTGGCCCGCAGTTTCGGCGGCTCGCCGGAGCTGAGCGCCTCCGGCAGCCGGACGCCGTGCTTGTCGGCCAGCTCCAGCAGCGTGGCGGGGCGCATCGAGCCGGTGAAGTGCAGGTGCAGGTGGGCCTTCGGGAGGCCCCTGACGTCTCGCGGGTTCAACAGGCGTTCCATTCACCGATACTGCCGTATGCGGCCCCCAAACGGGAACCGCCCTCGTTCCATCCCCTGAAGGGGTGAAAGAGGGCGGTGTGCCGGGTGAATCCCGCGTGTCAGGTTGACCCCGGGGTCAGTCGCGGGCCTCGCCGAGCAGCTTCTGGATCCGGCTGACGCCCTCGACCAGGTCGGCGTCGCCGAGCGCGTAGGAGAGCCGCAGGTAGCCGGGGGTGCCGAAGGCCTCGCCGGGGACGACCGCGACCTCGGCCTCGTCCAGGATCAGGGTCGCCAGCTCGCCGGAGGTCTGCGGGCGGGTGCCGCGGATCTCCTTGCCGAGCAGGCCCTTCACCGACGGGTAGGCGTAGAAGGCGCCCTCGGGCTCGGGGCAGTAGACGCCCTCGATCTCGTTGAGCATCCGCACGATGGTCCTGCGGCGGCGGTCGAAGGCGGTGCGCATCTCGGCGACGGCGTCCAGGTCGCCGGCGACGGCGGCCAGGGCGGCGCGCTGCGCGACGTTGGAGACGTTCGAGGTGGCGTGCGACTGCAGGTTGGTCGCGGCCTTGACGACGTCCTTGGGGCCGATCACCCAGCCCACCCGCCAGCCGGTCATCGCGTAGGTCTTGGCGACACCGTTGACCACGATGCACTTGTCGGCCAGCTCGGGCAGCAGGGCCGGCAGCGAGGTGAAGGTCGCGTCGCCGTAGACCAGGTGCTCGTAGATCTCGTCGGTGAGCACCCACAGGCCGTGCTCCAGCGCCCAGCGGCCGATCGCCTCGGCCTCGGCCCGGGTGTACACCGCGCCGGTCGGGTTGGACGGCGAGACGAACAGCACCACCTTGGTGTTCTCGGTGCGGGCGGCCTCCAGCTGCTCGACCGACACCTTGTAGCCGGTGGTCTCGTCGGCCACGACCGCCACCGGGACGCCGCCGGCCAGCTGGATCGACTCCGGGTAGGTGGTCCAGTACGGGGCCGGGACGATGACCTCGTCGCCCGGGTCCAGGATCGCCGCGAACGCCTCGTAGATCGCCTGCTTGCCGCCGTTGGTGACCAGCACCTGGGCGGCGTCCACCTCGTAGCCGGAGTCGCGCAGCGTCTTGGCGGCGATCGCGGCCTTCAGCTCGGGCAGGCCACCCGCCGGGGTGTACCGGTGGTTCTTCGGGTCGCGGCAGGCCTCGACGGCCGCCTCGACGATGTAGTCCGGGGTCGGGAAGTCGGGCTCGCCGGCGCCGAAGCCGATGACCGGGCGGCCGGCGGCCTTGAGGGCCTTGGCCTTGGCGTCCACGGCGAGGGTCGCGGACTCGGCGATCGCGCCGATCCGGGCGGACACCCGGCGGTCGGCGGGGCGGATGGACTGGTCGGGCTGCGGAGTCGAAGCGCTCATGTCTGCATGGTCGCAGAACCGGACGGACCGGGCGTCGTGGTTCCAGTATCCGTACGGTCCCGTCCGGATCGCGGCGCCCGGCGATCCGTCGGCGGGCACCCCGCCGGACCGGACATCCGGCGGGCGACCGGTCGTCCCGGAAGAAGAGGTTCGACCAAACACCCCTCGACCACGTACACTCGCTGCTCGACGGCCCGCCGAAAAGACCGGAGCTTTCACCGCTTGTGCAGACAGCGGGGAGAGATGCGGTAGGTTGGTCGCCACAGGAGCCGCGAGGCACCGTAGGGCAATAGCTCAATTGGTAGAGCACCGGTCTCCAAAACCGGCGGTTGGGGGTTCGAGTCCCTCTTGCCCTGCTGCTAGATCCGTTTTCAGCCCGTTCGCTCCACAGAGCGAGCGGGCTTGATGCGGAGATGGCACCGATCAGCACCGCTAAGCCGGCCGGTCGTGCCCCATCGGGTGTGCGGCGAGTCCGGCAGGACCCGGATTCAGGTGAGGACGAGTGACGGAGACCACGGGCTCCACCGCAACGCCTGAGAGCGGCAACCCCGAGGGTGCCGATGGCGCGGCCGAGACCACGCCCGCGGAGGGCGAGGAGAAGGCGCTGTCGCGCCGCGACCGCAAGCGGGCCAACCGCTCCGGCGACAAGAAGTCCGGCAAGCGGGCCAAGAAGGGCCTGTTCGCCCGCATGGGGCTGTTCTACCGCCAGATCATCGCGGAACTGCGCAAGGTCGTCTGGCCCACCCGGAGCGAGCTCACCAACTACACCACCGTCGTGGTCGTGTTCGTCGTCGTCGTGATGGCCTTCGTGGCCGGTCTGGACTACGGCTTCTCCAAGCTGAGCCTCTGGATCTTCGGCTGACGCGGCCGACCACCTTCGAAACAGCCTCCCGACCCGGGCCGATCTTCGGCCCGGGTCGAGCTGTCGGCGGCGGTCGTACGCGCCGTTACCGTTGACTCGGTACTGTTGAAGTCTCCGAGACCTCACCAGGCGCCCGCGCGAGCGGCAGCGTGCCGGGTCCGGTTTCGGAGCGCGCCACCTTCACCATCTCCAGGAAAGAAGCAGCCACCGTGTCTGAGTCCCCCCTGTACGACGCCGACGAGACCGTCCGCGAGGCGGATGTCGCCGCCGAGCTGGACGCGGCCGAGCTGGCTGACGACGCCGAGGCCGCCGAGCAGGTCGTCGACGCCGCGGACAGCGACGAGGACGAGGTCGAGGCGTACGACGAGGCCGAGGCGGGCGAGCCCGCCGAGGAGGACGACGTCGAGGCCGCCGCCGAGGAGACCGAGGTCGAGGAGACCGAGGCCGCCGAGGAGGCGGAGGAGGCCGAGGAGGTCGACCCGGTCGCCAAGTTCCGCGAGGACCTGCGCTTCATGCCGGGCGAGTGGTACGTGATCCACACCTACGCCGGCTACGAGAACCGGGTGAAGCAGAACCTGGAGCAGCGCGCCGTCTCGCTGAACGTCGAGGAGTACATCTTCCAGGCCGAGGTGCCGCAGGAGGAGGTCGTCCAGATCAAGAACGGCGACCGCAAGACCATCCGCCAGAACAAGCTCCCCGGCTACGTCCTGGTGCGCATGGACCTCACCCCGGAGTCCTGGGGCGTCGTGCGCAACACCCCGGGTGTCACCGGCTTCGTCGGCAACGCCTACGACCCGTACCCGCTGACCCTGGACGAGGTCGTCAAGATGCTCGCCCCCGACGTCGAGCGCCAGGCGGCCAAGGAGGCCGGCAAGCCCTCGCCGGTCAAGCCGAGCGAGATCCAGGTGCTGGACTTCGAGGTCGGCGACTCGGTCACCGTCACCGACGGTCCGTTCGCGACCCTGCAGGCGACCATCAACGAGATCAACCCCGACTCGAAGAAGGTCAAGGGCTTGGTCGAGATCTTCGGCCGGGAGACCCCGGTCGAGCTCTCCTTCGACCAGATCCAGAAGAACTAGTCGTACGGTCTTCGGATCCGGGGGGGGGGGGGGGGGGCGGGCCCCGGGAGGGGTTTTGGGAGCGGGGGGGGCGCG